>JAOUNC010000173.1 GCA_029881175.1 Nitrospirota bacterium
TGGACATTGGATGATTAGTTCGGGGCAAGATATTCTGGCGTATGCCATCGATACCCAAGGACGTCGGATCTATTCCATTGGTTTTAAAAACCTCACCACCGGTGAAACCTTGCCTGATGTCATTCCTGCTGTCACAGGGAATATGGAATGGGGCAATGATAATCGAACGATTTTTTATTCGAGGCAAGATCCCGACACGTTACGGGCATTTCAAATCTACCGGCATGTGTTGGGCACAGATTCCGCACAGGATGAATTAGTGTATGAAGAAGCCGATGAAACATTTTCAGCCTTTGTGGCCAAATCAAAATCCAAACGATTTCTTCTGATTGCCTTACATCAAACGGTGAGTAGTGAGTATCGGTATTTGAATGCGGATACCCCGGGGGGCACGTTTCAAGTATTTCACCCGCGTGAGCGAGGGCATGAATACGACGTGGATCATCTTGGGGATCATTTCTTTATTCGCACGAATGACCAGGCGAAAAATTTTCGGTTAATGAAGACTGAAGTCAAGGCCACCCAGAAAACACAATGGCAGGAAGTGATTCCCCATCGGCCAGATGTGTTCTTTGAGGGGTTTGAGTTATTTCGTGAACATTTGGTTGTTGAGGAGCGTAGGCAGGGTCTTATTCATCTGCGAATTCTTTCAAATTCTGGAGGGCAAGAACACGAGTTAGATTTTGGAGAGCCAGCGTACCTTGCGGCATTAGGAGATAATTTCATGATCGACACACCCTATCTCCGGTTTGGGTATACCTCGATGACCACACCTATGACGATCTATGATTATCATATGGACACACGGGAGAAAATATTTTTAAAGCAGGAAGAAGTGTTGGGCGATTTTCAGATCAGCCATTATCAAACTGAACGTCTCTTTGCCCCTGCGGCTGATGGGACCTTGATTCCTATTTCACTCGTGTATCGAAAGGGCTTTGCCCCAAATGGGTCGCATCCGCTGTTGCTCTATGGCTATGGGTCATATGGAGCCAGTATGGATGCCAGCTTTAGCTCAGCGCGGCTGAGTTTGTTGGATCGCGGGTTTGTCTATGCGGTGGCTCATATTCGAGGGGGAGAGGAGTTAGGCCGGCAGTGGTATGAGCATGGAAAGTTGCTTGAAAAGAAAAATACATTTACGGATTTTATCGCCTGTGCAGAGTTTCTTGTCCAGCGAGGGTATGGGAATGCTCAGAAGCTCTATGCGATGGGCGGGAGCGCAGGGGGACTTTTGATGGGCGCCGTGATGAACCTGCAGCCAGAGATGTTTCATGGCGTAGTTGCTCAGGTGCCGTTTGTGGATGTCGTCACCACCATGTTAGATCCGAACATTCCACTTACCACGGGAGAATATGATGAATGGGGCGATCCGAATCAGCGCGAGTCTTATGACTATATGCTGTCGTATTCGCCCTATGACAATGTTAAGCCACAAGCCTACCCCCATTTGCTAGTGACCGCAGGTCTGCATGATTCGCAAGTTCAATATTGGGAGCCCGCCAAGTGGGTGGCCAAATTGCGTGCCCTCAAAAGAGATGACCATAGGCTCTTGCTCAAAACCAATATGGAAGCCGGACATAGCGGAGCCTCAGGTCGCTTTAAGCGGTACGAGGAAACCGCCATGATTTATGCCTTTCTCTTGGATTTAGCGGGAGTCGCTCAGACCTAATTATCTTCCTCGTTTTTCCTTTTTCATAGGCACTGGTCTTCAGCGTTACTCCAGATTAGAACTGTTGTGGTGGCCGAGGCCGCAGATGATTGGCAATTGCCGCCATCTGTTTCTGCGCACGCCAGCGGAGAATCTCGTGCGTGTCTTGCGATAGAACAGGGAGTAGTGCTCTGGCCCTGTGAACACCTACTCTGCTTCTCATGTCGGCATTCCAGGCATTATTTTCGTGAATCCAACCTCAGTATCGATGCTCAAGTCCTTCGGACCTGGGGGGAATCTCTTAGCAAGAAGAGCCTGTCAAAATTCGTTCATTCTTTTGTTTTAGGGTCAAGAGTTGATTTTGTAGTTTTTGTGCTTTATACTTAGGTCTATGTCTCGACCACTTCGCATTCAATTTGAACAGGCCCATTATCATGTCACGAATCGCGGTCGTGCCCGTGGACGGATTTTTCATGGCCCCGCCTATTATGAGGCGTTCTTGTGGACGGTAGAAGAGGCGGAAGTGCGGTTCGGGGTGAAAATCCATGCCTATTGTTTGATGGGGAATCATTATCATCTCTTTGTGAGTACCCCACGTGGAAATCTTGATCGAGTCATGCGGCATATAAATGGTCTCTATACTCAGAGGCATAATCGCTTGAAGGGGGTCGATGGTTCTTTATTTCGCGGGCGGTATAAAGCGATTCTCGTAGAGGCGGATGCCTATGCCTTGCAAGTCAGTCGATATATCCATCGCACTCCTCTCGATATACCGAAACCCTTGGTCGACGTCTTAGAAGAATATCCCTGGTCCAGTTATCCAGCCTATGTGAATCATGCCAAGTGCCCAAAGTGGTTGTCCCGGGACTTGGTCTATGGGTTGCTTGGATCAAAGCGTCCCTACTCTGCGTATAAGCAATTTGTGGAGCAAGGAACAGATGAAGAGGTTGAAGAATTTTATGGAAAAGAGAGGGTGAAGCCTATTTTGGGGCGAGAAAATTTTATCAGTGAAATGGCTCCTAAAGAAGAGGTGAAGCGGCGTCAATTTAATGTGGCGCAATCTCGATTACCCTCGGTGAAGGAGATTGTGGCTCAGACTGCTAAGAGGTTTGGTGTGTCCAAGGAATCAATCCTTCATTCAGCCAGGGGGCGAGGGCAGGCGAATGTGCCACGATGGGCTGCTTTGTATTTGTGTCGAGAGGTGGGTGGGTACAGTTTGAGGGAAATTTGTCATGAGTTTGGGCTTGGCCACATTTCTGGAGTGAGCCAGGCTTCGACAAAGTTGAAATCGGCTTCTGGAGAGGACAAGACATTGGAGAGACAAATTAAACTCTTGATTCAATCCTTGACTCCATAGGTGACGCCGTAGGGTTTTATTCGCAGGCAGTGTGAGTAAATGGGTTGATAAGATTTCCTTTTCGACATTGACGAGCCTTTGGCTCGGTTGTTCTGCTCAGTTGTTCTCCTCGAGTTAGTTGACTTTTCTTTTTTTCTCCTTATCTAAATATCAACAACGACACACCTAATCCAGCTGGGTGAGTGAAGACAGTTGAGGGAGTTGATGCCTATATGAAGAAGGAGGGAAAAGACTATGTTAGTAAAATGGAATCCTTATACTGAATTAGAACGCACAGTGAATGAGTTGTTTAATCAACCCTTGGGGTTACGTCCGAATTGGGACGACAGAAATGGGGAATCGCTTGCCTGGCAGCCACCGGTTAATGTCTATGAAGACAAGGACCATGTGGCGATTGAAGTGCAGTTACCTGGCATTGATTTAAAGGATATTGACCTATCGGTGAAGGAGCAGACATTGTCTCTTCACGGTGAACGAAAGGCCGAGACGGAAAAATCTAAGGACGGGTATCATATTCGAGAGGCTCGGTATGGAAAATTTTCCAGAAGTTTTTCACTTCCAAGTACCGTCAATCCTGAGGAAGCCAAAGCGACCTATGATAAGGGTGTCCTGATGATTACGGTTCCCAAACAGGAAAAGGCGAAGCCTCGGTCGATTCAAATCGAAGCGAAGTAATTTTCGCGAATGTGCTCTCTGCGATGGCAGGTATGACCTTGCGCAAGGTTGTATCTGCCATTGTTGTTTGTTGAGAAGGAGATAGATGCCAGGTGAGGAAAATGGGCTAAGAATGTAGGCAAGAATAATCTTCTTGGCTTTCTGGGAAACTTTCCAGAATTGTCTTTTTATTCTCTACGGGGTTACAAAAAAAATCGCTTGCCAGAAGGCTGAAGATTCACTACATTCCTAGTCATGACGGCGCGTCCCATTCGGGCAAAAGTACTGAAGATTCAGCATTTGACCAGAGATATTCGGGAAATGACTCTGGAGATGTTAGAGCCTTCAGCGTTGGTCTTTCGGCCTGGGCAATCAATTGCGGTAACGGTGCCCGATCCCAATTCAGATTTGCCTCTCCTCCGGTATTTTTCTCTTGCGTCTCCTCCGCGTTCTTCCAGGCATCTCGTATTATTGCTGAATAGCCACGATCACGGGAAAGGTTCGAAATTTTTGTTGGAGCGTGAGCCGGGTGCAGAGCTTCAGGTCGCCGGCCCTTATGGATCTTTCATTCTGCACCAGGAAATTGAGCGTGAATTATTATTTATTGGAACCGGCACGGGGATTGCCCCATTATGGTCTATGTTGGCGACACTATTGGAGGAGCCATCCTCGCAATCCATGACCTTGCTGTGGGGTCTACGGAGTGAGGTTGATCGATATTATCTTGAGGAACTAGAAGTATGGAAAGCCACCCATTCAAATTTTTCCTATATTCTGACGCTATCGCAACCGAGTTCTGGGTGGCAGGGAAAGAGAGGGCGTGTGACTGATCTGGTTCAAGAACGTTCAAATGTGAAGCATGTGTCCGCGTATGTTTGCGGCAATAGGTCGATGGTTAAGGAAGTGACGGAGTTGTTGACACAAAAGGGGGCAGGTGCCATTTACCGTGAGCGGCATGCCGACAGCACCTAACGTGTTTTTGGTTTCGCGGCATGGTGAAACCCTATGCTTAGGTAGAATGAGGTGACCTTTCCAAGCGATTCCAATCTCCGCGATGAGGCCGAGACCGATGATTCAGATGTTGGCCTCTATCTTCATATTCCCTTTTGTGTGAAGCGGTGCCATTTTTGTGCGTTTTATTTAGTGATGCAGGAAGAGACGCGCATCGAACGGTTTCTTTCTGCGCTGGAAGTGGAATTTGCATTGTATGCTGCCCAACAAGATTTTTCTAGACGGCCTGTCTCGACCGTCTATGTCGGTGGTGGGACGCCTACAGCCTTATCGCCTGCACAATTGGCAGAGGTGCTAAAAAAGGTGGCCACAACATTCTCTTTGAGCAAGGATTGTGAAGTCACGGTAGAGGCCACCCCGGAATCCTTGTCGTCTGCCTATCTGGAAACATTACTTGACGCTGGTGTGACACGGCTGAGCATGGGGATTCAAACTTTTGTTCCGGAAGAACGGGTGCGCTTGGGTCTTTCGAGTCCTCTTAAGGAGGCCACAGCAGGGATTGGATTGGTCAAGCAGGCAGGGTTTCCCAATTTCAATTTGGATGTGATCTATGGAATTCCAGGCCAAACGCTATCCTCCTGGGATGACACGCTTCAGCAGGCTTGCGCATGGGAACCGACGCATCTTTCCTGTTACGCCCTTTCGCTGGAAGAAGGCACGCGGTTTGAAGCCGCGTTTCGACGTGGTGAGCTGAAGGTGATTGAGACTGATAGGGAAAAAGTTTTCCAAGAGCGCACGACTGAACGCTTGAACGTCGCGGGATATGGTCAATATGAAATTGCCAATTGGTCAAAGCCTGGCAGAGCATGCCGACACAATCAACGCTATTGGCAGGGTCAGGATTATGTTGGAATGGGGCCCAGCGCCCAATCCTATCTGTCCGGTTGTCGTTTTGGAAATGTCGCTAATCTGCAGCTCTATTGCCGTCGGCTGGAGAACGGAGAATTGCCTGTTGCTGAGCGCGAACAGTTATCGATGAGTCAGCAAGAAAAAGAGCGCGTCATTTTTGGGTTACGAATGCTTGAGGGGGTGCCAATCAATTGGCTTGAACCACTTGATCATAATCCCACATGGAAGGCTTCGCTGGCGACTTTAGTAGAAGAGGAATATGTGGTACGAACATCTTCACGCTTGGCCTTAACGGTCAAAGGCCGTCAGTTTGCCGATACAGTGAGTACGCAATTATTGTGACGGTTGTTTCTCCGTTTGCATTCACGCTGTGCTTCAGGGGGCGGTTAAGTTGAACAGTGCAAGGAGGGAAGAGCCTAACCAGAAAATTAGGCCGAATGTCAGACCGAGTAAAATGAGGATGCCAAGGACCAGTCCACTGACATAAAGCCAATCGCCAAAGGTGGTGACGGGAGCCGTTGTTCGACAATGCCGATGCAGCAATTGGGCATTTTGGAGATTACTTTTGAACCAGACGGAAAAGAGGTCTCCGATGACGGGAATGGCTCCCAAGGTCATGTTCATGACAATATTGAGGGACATTCTTAAGAGCACAATTCGTGGAACCCCGGCTTTTGTGGCTAAAAAGAGGAGAGACGAGCCGATGGCATTGCTGATAAGGTCTCCTATCCCTGGAATAAGGCCAATGATCGGATCCAGGCCAATTTTGATGG
>JAOUNC010000174.1 GCA_029881175.1 Nitrospirota bacterium
GAATAATGCCTTCATCACGACTGGTTTGAATCATACCTGTAATTGCGACATTGGGGTCTGAGAGAAGGAGGACGATTGAGGTGATGGCGTTCACCCGGATAACCCGTCCAACCACACCTGCATCTGTGATGACTCCCATTTCTGCATGGATCCCGTCGCGTGAGCCCTTGTCAATGACGATGGCCCGATACCAGTTGGAGACGTTCCGTCCGATGATACGAGCGGGCAGGGTGGTCATGGGAGCAGTGGCTTGATAATTCGAGAGTTTTTCGAATTCTCTGGCAAGAATGGCTTGTTCCCTGAGTAGGTTCTGTTCTCCCTGTAATTGCTGAATCTCTTGTTTTAGGCGTTGATTGTCTTCCCACACATGCTGGAGCGCAATATAGTGGTTCCAGGTCTTCCCGATCGAATCCTGGAGGGCTGCCACTCCATGGAGCGGCCCTTCCAGAATCAAGGCCATTGGCTCTCCCAGCCATTCCTGTGCTTGCCGTGGCAAGAATAGCAACAGTACAAGAAAGAGGATAAGACCCCCAGCAAGGAGGCGGCGGAAGACGGTGGAGATGGGAAATGAGGTCTGTTCGGGTCGAGGCATGAAGAAGGGCCGGGTCTAGTGGGTCAAGCTTGAATAGGTCGAAACTTTCCGAAGCAAACTTAATTCTTCCAGTGTTTTTCCAACCCCCATCACCACTGAGGTTAATGGGTCGTCGACCGTGACAATTGGCAAACCGGTTTCTTCTCGCAGTCGATCATCCAGTCCCTGAAGCATGGAGCCTCCGCCGGTGAGAACAATTCCCCGGTCGATGATGTCTCCGGCCAATTCCGGCGGGGTATGTTCCAGTGCCAATCGTACGGCACCTACGATGGTGCCAATGCAGTCGTGCAAGGCTTCTCGAATTTCTGTGTCATCAATGAAGATGGTCCGTGGAATACCAGACACGATATCTCGTCCTTTCACCGCCATTTGCTTTTTCTCGTTAAGGGGAAAGGCTGACCCGATTTCCATTTTGATTCGTTCGGCCATATGATCCCCGATGAGCAGGCTATATTCTCGTTTCAGATGGTTCATGATGGCCCCATCGATTTGGTCGCCGGCAATGCGAACAGATTCACTGTAGACGATGCCTCCTAAGGAAATCACCGCGACATCGGTCGTGCCGCCGCCGATGTCCACGACCATGTTTCCAAAAGGTTCGGTAATGGGAAGTCCGGCGCCGATGGCCGCCGCGACAGGTTCTTCAATAAGGTAGACTTCCCGTGCTCCGGCCAGTTCAGCGGATTCTTTGACTGCGCGTTGTTCGACTTGGGTGATTCGTGAAGGAACGCCGATGATGATGCGGGGCCGGAGCAGTGTCCCTCGTGGATGAACTTTTTGGATGAAGTATCGAAGCATCTGTTCGGCCATGTCAAAATCGGCAATCACCCCCTCACGCATGGGTCGAATGCAGGCTAGGTTCCCGGGGGTTCGCCCCACCATTTTCTTAGCCTCTTCCCCCACAGCGAGAATTTTTTTAGAATGGGCTTCAATGGTTACCACCGAGGGTTCGTTGAGGACAATGCCCTGCCCTTTGATATAAATTAGGGTGGATGCAGTGCCCAGGTCGATGGCGATATCATGAGAAAGATAATGACTGAGAAAATTAAACATGGTGGAATCTTGTTGAGGAATCCCTGCCTGAATCAATAGGTGTAAGGATTAAAGGTGGCTGCCGTTTTGCTGATAGTGTCGTTAAGGGATCTTTATTGGAATCGCTTGAGACCGTTTGGGTCTTGCCGACGCTCGGTCGTATATTTCACACCTGGCCAGAAAACCGTGGAAATGGTTTGGAGGGTGGATGAGACGAGTCGTCGATCAAATCCGCCTTGCGGCTCTTGTGTGCCAAGAGAAACAATATGGTGGATGTTCGCGAAGCGTTGAGGGAAAGTATATCAGAAGTCTTAAGAGACCACAAAGATGGGTTAGAGGCCCAAAGAACATCACAAAAATGGGGTATGAGTACTTGCGTGTTGGAAGATAAAGGCGATACATAAAAGTGCACCTATTTTGAGGAGAGGAAGAATTGTATGGGAAGTCAAACCTTATTTGAAAAAATTTGGAATCAGCATGTGGTTCGTGAAGAACCTGATGGCACCACGTTATTGTATATCGATCGACATTTAGTGCATGAAGTGACCTCACCTCAAGCTTTCGAAGGCCTTCGCTTGGCTGGGCGCACCCCTCGTCGCCCACAAGCTGCCTTGGCTGTTCCCGATCATAATGTTCCGACGACTAACCGGGCGCAGGGAATTGCCGACCCCATGAGCGCGTTACAAGTTTCGACCTTGGAACATAATTGCGCAGAATTCGGTATCACCTACTACGGTATGGACGACGTCCGACAAGGCATTGTCCACGTGATTGGTCCGGAACAGGGCTTTACTTTACCTGGCATGACGATTGTCTGTGGAGATTCTCACACGTCGACGCATGGTGCGTTTGGAGCTTTGGCGTTTGGAGTGGGTACGTCGGAAGTGGAGCACGTCTTGGCCACGCAATGCTTAGTGCAGAAACGACCGAAGACCATGGAAATTCGAGTGGAAGGACATCTTCCCGATTATTGTTCATCCAAAGATGTGATTTTGGCCATCATTGGCCGTATTGGAATTGGTGGAGGGATTGGCCATGTTGTGGAATATACAGGGGCGGTCATCCGGTCTTTTTCTATGGAAGGCCGTATGACCCTCTGTAATATGTCCATTGAAGCTGGCGCACGGGCCGGGCTTGTCAGCCCAGACGAATCAACTGTGGCGTATCTCAAGGGACGTCCCTTGAGTCCTCAGGGTGAGTTGTTTGAGCGCGCACAACGGGATTGGTTGAAATTAGGAACAGACTCTGGAGCCACCTTTGATAAGGTTGTGGAGCTTCGCGGGGAAGACATTCCACCTCAAGTGACGTGGGGAACGAACCCTGGGATGGTGACGGATGTGAATGGGAAGATTCCTGATCCGGCTTCGATTGATGATGCCAAACTACGGGCTGCCACGGAACGAGCTTTAGAGTATATGGGGCTCCCTGCGGGAATTCCGATCTGTGACATTCAGGTTGATCGGGTGTTTATCGGGTCTTGCACGAACTCACGGATCGAAGATTTGCGCGTGGCGGCGAAATATGCACGGGGAAAGCATGTGGCAGGTACGGTGAAGGCCATGGTGGTACCTGGATCCGGGTTGGTCAAGCAGCAAGCTGAAGAAGAGGGCCTGGATCGAATTTTTCGTGAAGCGGGATTTGAATGGCGAGAGCCCGGGTGCAGTATGTGTCTGGCCATGAATGCGGATGTGTTGACGCCAGGGGAGCGTTGTGCGTCAACCAGTAATCGAAATTTCGAAGGGCGTCAGGGTAAGGGAGGTCGTACGCATTTGGTGTCTCCTGCGATGGCCACCGCTGCAGCGGTGAAGGGGCATTTTGTCGATATTCGAACCTGGGATGTCTAAGTGGGTGTAGGCGCGCATCCCGGGGATTCCCCTTCATTCCTTTTTTGTGAAAACCTGGAGAAAATAATTATGGAAGCTTTTACAAGAATAACGGGGACGGTGGCTCCCTTAAACCGAGGTGATGTTGATACCGATCAGATTATTCCGAAGCAATATTTGAAGACCATTCACCGGACGGGTCTCAAAGAAGGACTTTTTGCTGATTGGCGTGTTCGACCTGATGGATCCCTGGATCCAGATTTTTTTTCCAACCAACCACGATATCAGGACGCCCCAATTCTTCTCACTCGGGAAAATTTTGGATGTGGATCTTCCCGGGAACATGCACCTTGGGCGTTATTAGACTACGGTATTCGCTGTATTCTGGCACCAAGTTTTGCCGATATTTTTTATAATAATTGTTTCCAAAATGGCATTCTTCCGGTTGTCTTAGCCGTCCAGGAAATTCAAACCATTTTTGATCGTGTCATGAGTCAGGATATCTATCAGGTTACGGTGGATCTCGTTCAACAGACCGTACTATTACCCGAGGGCGAGTGCTATGCGTTTGTCATCGATCCATTTCGCAAGGACTGTATGATAAAGGGTTTAGATGGAATTGGTCTGACCCTTCAGTATGAAAGCGCCATTTCTGCGTATGAGTTGCGTCGAGCCCAAGAAGCTCCTTGGTTATTTCAAGATCAGAGGGCGTAGCGCAGAATTGCCACGCTACAATATTTTCCTGAAGGCTGGATCGATTTCATAAAGGGGCCTTCCGGTTAAGAGAGCTGAATGCCTTCCATGTTGTTGAGGGGAGGGTTGCGGATCCCTCCCACTCGCCCCATCGATTGAACCCCCCGCCTGTAGATGTATTTTTGTCTTTAGGCTTCTTCCCTGTTATTTTGGAGAAGGATCTTTTTGGTTATTAATCCTGTTCTAATCGCAATCTCTGCTGATGCCTCCCGTTTTTCTTAAAACCCTCATAGGGAGTTTTTTCGATCTCCTGCCGATTGCGGTGGTCATCGGATTTTTTCAATTTGTCGTTTTGGATCAACCCATACCCAACCTGGTGGAGATCCTCATCGGATCGTTGTTTGTTCTCATTGGACTAACCTTGTTTTTGCAGGGATTGGAGATGGGTCTGTTTCCTCTGGGGGAATCGCTGGCTTTCGCATTTGCCAGAAAAGGGAGTTTATCGTGGTTGTTACTTTTTGCCTTTGCCCTAGGATTTGGCACCACGGTGGCGGAGCCAGCTTTGATTGCTGTAGCCAATGAAGCCGCCAATGTGGCGGCAGAAGGTCTGGTGATTGGGGCGACGGAACAGGCTCGCGCAGAGTATGCCTTGGGCTTGCGCTTGACGGTGGCCTTGTCGGTTGGGTTCGCCATTGTCATCGGTGTCTTGCGCATTGTTCGCGGATGGCCGGTGCAATATTTAATTATCGGGGGATATCTTGGGGTCATTGTCATGACCTTTTTTGCGCCGGCAGAGATCATTGGCATTGCCTATGACTCTGGGGGGGTGACGACCTCAACTATGACGGTCCCACTGGTCACGGCACTTGGAGTGGGGTTGGCTTCTTCGATTCGAGGCCGCAATCCAATGGTGGACGGATTTGGACTGATTGCGTTTGCCTCGTTAACGCCGATGATTTTTGTGATGGCGTACGGCATGATTGGATAAGGGTATGGAGCAGAAGTTACTGGAAACATTGTGGGGAACTGTAGCTGATGTGTTGCCCATTACCATCATTATTATTGGTTTTCAGGCGCTGGTGATCCGTCGTCCTATCGCCAACCTGGAACGGGTGGGGTTTGGTTTTGTCTATGTCTTGGTAGGGTTGGCCTTTTTTTTACAAGGGTTGGAAATGGCGCTCTTCCCTCTGGGAAAACTCATGGCTCAGCAACTAACCGCCCCGGACTTTTTGGCTGGATTGCACCCCGCAGGTGAGGCTGTGAACGAGCTGGACTGGACCCGTTATCGTTGGGTCTATGTGTTTGCCTTGGCAATTGGATTCTCTACCACGATTGCGGAACCTTCATTGTTAGCGGTCGCCATGAAAGCGCATCAGGTTTCTGGTGGGGTCATTGGGGTGTGGGGTTTGCGGATAGCGGTAGCGGTAGGTGTGGCGTTTGGGATTGCGCTGGGATCCTACCGTATTATTACTGGGACGCCTTTACATTGGTACATTATTGTCGGCTATATGATTGTGCTGGTCCAAACCATTTTTGCGCCACGCACGATCATTCCCTTGGCTTACGATTCTGGTGGAGTTACCACCTCGACTGTCACCGTTCCGATAGTCGCGGCGTTGGGGTTGGGGTTGGCGAGTACGGTGCCGGGGCGTAATCCAGTCTTTGATGGTTTTGGGTTAATTGCTTTTGCCAGTGTGTTTCCAATAATTACCGTGCTGGCCTATGCGCAAATTTCGGCCTGGTGGGCCAACAAAACACAATAAACTTTTGCTTGGGAGCGATCTTATGCATTTTAAATTAATCTTTGCGTTTGTCCAAGACGACAAAACTATTGCCGTCATGAATGCTGCACGGGAAAAAGGTGCCACAGGGGCGACGGTCATTACCAGTGCGCATGGTGAAGGGTTAGAGGTCAAAAAAACATTTTTCGGTCTTAATTTAGAAACGCAACGAGATGTCATCCTTTTCCTTGTGGAGGAACATATGGCACGAGAAATTCTGGAATCGATTGCTGCTGTGGGGGAATTTGATCAGAAGCCTGGAACGGGGATCGCGTTTCAGGTTGATGTCGAAGATGCGGTAGGCGTTGTCCATCAAATGGCCAAACTCAGAGATGTTGTGGAGGAAGAGTTATGAAGC
>JAOUNC010000175.1 GCA_029881175.1 Nitrospirota bacterium
GCTCAGCCCAAACGAGAGCGGCCCCGAGATCATCGAGCCATTGGTATAGGTGACATCCAGCTTGTAGCTGGACACTGCGTCAGCCGGCCTGGGCGTCAGGACGAATACCACCATCAACACCAGGCACAACGTCAGTCCCTTTCTTCGCATCGCCCTCTCCCTGAATATTTGTCTCATGCAATCCCCCCTTGTGTTGAGTGATGGTCGATGTCTCGTCCTATGCCGCTGCTACCGGGCATTGTACGGACGAGTTGAATCCCCCACTCCGTTCTAGTGATCCTGATCGAAGGCATTCTTCGATCTGGTGTCTGGTTGCCCTTCCAGGCTTTCTCCGACAAAACTCACCAACTCCTCCAACGTATGAAACAATTCCGCTCGGCCGGAGGTGATATGTTCAATTCGTCCATCCACACATCCACCTTTGATATCCGCATGTCGGCGAAATTGCAGCACAAACGCCCGGTTCGTGGGTAAGGCTCTGGCGTCCTCATTGTCTCCTGGTGTGGCAGCCATCACCATTTTGCTGCTTCCCTCGTGTGGCGTTTTATCCAAAATTTCCTCTCTCACTGCTAAGAATACAAAACAATGTTCGTTCCCGGGTGGTTTTTAGGGCTTGTTTTTTACTAAGCTGGACGTCTTCCTTAATGTGGGGAGCTTTATTTTTTCTGGTTTCCAAAGAAAAAAGTACCAAGCCATGCCGAGACCGACGATGCAGCTGAAGGACACTCCGAGAAACATGTATGTCAGCCATTCAAAGAGTTGCATGTTGATTCTCACGTGATAAGAGTTTGGAGACCCCTCATAATTTGCCTTGCTATTATGGGCGTCTTAATAGACAATTCCCGGTCCCCAACCACCTCCTCAAGACTTCGGACGTAGCCTGCAAGGGGTGGATCATCAGGCGTTTACGACAAAATAAAGAATGTTTGGCGTGAAGTCGTAAGCAACTAGTAAGTTTTTGGTAAGTTTTCTGTAAGAACCCGCCCCACCATGACATCCCCTTCTCTCTTATCTTTTGGCCCATTCCGGATTGATCTGGCCAATGAAACGTTGTGGCGGGGACACATTCGACTGCCGTTGAAACCCAAATCCTTTGCGGTGTTACGGACCTTGCTCGAACGCCCTCAGGAACTCGTGACCAAAGAAGACCTCCTGAATGCGCATTGGGGCGACGTTGCCGTTGGCGATGCGGTCTTAAAAACCTGTATTAGCGAAATCCGGCAGGCCATTGGCGAACAGGCCAGCCATCCGGCCTATATCGAAACCCTGCATCGTCGGGGCTATCGGTTTGTGGGCACACCCATCCCTACTTCGGAGACGACTGAACAGTCGCCCGCTCACCCTTTCGTCGGACGAGAACAAGAACTGGCAACATTGTTGGGGTGGTGGGAGTCCGTGAAGCAGGGAAATCAACACGTGATCTTTGTCACCGGCGAGCCGGGGGTGGGGAAAACCAGCTTGGTGGACGCCTTGTTGGCACCCATTCAGGCCTCGGGCGAAGCCTGGATTGGACGGGGCCATTGTATCGAGCAATATGGCGCGGGCGAACCCTATCTGCCAATCTTAGAAGCCCTGGGCCGGTTATGCCGGCAACCCGAGGGAGAGGCTCTCGTGACCTGTTTACGCCAGTATGCCCCCACCTGGCTAATGCACCTGCCCGGACTTATCGCTCCAGAGGAGATGCCACCTCTCCTCTCCTCCATCATAGGGGCCACTCCTGTGCGGATGATGCGCGAACTGGCCGATGCCATCGAGGTGTTCACTCCCGAGCATCCCATCATTCTCAGTTTGGAAGATTTGCATTGGCTGGATACCTCCAGCCTGGAATTGCTGACCTATGTCGCACGCCGATCGAATGCGGCAAGGCTCATGGTCGTAGGCACCTATCGCCCGGCCGATCTTATTTTGCTCAAGCATCCGTTAAAACACACAAAACAAGAACTGTTGCTTCACGGACAATGTCAGGAGTTGCGGTTGGAATGTCTGACCAAATCGTCGGTGGAAGCTTTTTTGTTCCAGCGATTCGTCTCTGGCGATGAGACGGGAGCCTCCCTGCATTCCCTGGCGCAAGTGGTCCATCGGCGGACAGAAGGTAACCCTCTATTCATGGTGAATCTGGTGGATTATTACCTGGCTCACGATCTCCTGGTGCAAGGAGACTATGAATGGACGGTGAAAGACCATGAGGCTCGGACCACGACTCCGACGGGACTGCGGCAATTTATTGATTTACGGGTGGAGCAACTCAAGCCCGATGATCGTCACCTCTTGGCCATCGCCAGCATCGCGGGCATGGAGTTCAGCACGGCCACCATCGCCGCAGGTCTGGAAACAACCATGGCCGACCTTGATGAACGCTGTCACGATCTCGTTCAACGTGAGCAGTTTATTCGCAGTCATGGCACCAGCCAATGGCCGGATGGGACCGTATCGGCCCGATTCGAGTTCCAACATGCCTTATATCAAGAAACCCTCTATGAGCATATCCCGGTCGGGCAACGGATCGAGTGGCACCGGAAGATCGGGGAACAACTGGAGCAGGGTTATGGGGAGCGGACCCGGGATATCGTGGCAGAGCTCGCGCTCCATTTTGAACGCGGACAGGAACCCGACCGCGCCAGCCTCTATCACCAGCAAGCGGGAGAAGAGGCCTTCAAACGAAGCGCGCATCATGAAACAACCCTTCATGTGACCAAGGCCCTGGAACTCTTGCACAGGCTCCCTCCCGGGCTGGCCCGGGACCAACGCGAACTCGCCCTCCAGAGTCTCCGGGGCATACTAATCTTACAAACTAAGGGCTTTGCGAAGCTTGAAGCCGGCCAGGCCTTGGGCCGGGCCCATGAACTCTGTCAACAATTCCCCAACAACCCCCAATTTATTCCTAGCATTTTTGGCCTCTTTCGGTATTATGTGACCATTTCGAACCAAACCAAAGCCCGCGAATTACGGGAACAACTTGCTTGTTTGGCCCAGCAGACCGGCGAGGCCGAAGTCCTGTTGCTTGCCCTGACCTGTCAGGGTGGTATGGCCATGTTTTGGGGTGCCCCTCAATCAGCCCTATCTCCGCTGCAACAGGCCATTACCCTGGAAGAAGGAATCGACTCAGTTAGCCTTTTGGTCAAGTATGGCGAAGAAACACGAATTATCAGTAGACACTTTCTCAGCTGGGTCTTGTGGACCTTAGGCTTCCCGGATCAGTCCAAGACGGAAGCCCTCAAAGCCCTCTCTCAAGCCCACGCCTTGAATAATCCTTTCATGCACGTCCTCTCCCTCCTGTGGAACGCGATTACGCACATGATGCAACGGGATGACCCTCAGGCACTCTGCTTGAGCCAGGAGGCCCTGGCCCTTGCCCAGAAACATGGTTATCAACAATGGGAGACGGAAAGCCTGCTGCTTCGCAGCTCTATTCACCTAATCCAAGGCGCCCCCTCTGAAGGGCCCATGGATCAGGAACGATTTGCGACCTTGCGACAATTGATCGATATGCAAGCGCTCCTCCCTTGCACGACCGGCTTCATCATCGAGTCAACATGGCAGAGTGGACAGTACCAGGAAGGGCTGACCCTGGTGCAACTCGCCTTGGATCGCCTAGAGGCTCAAGGCATGACGTGGTATGAGGCCGAATTGATTCGACTCAAAGGTGAATTACTGTTGAGCGTGGGTGGACCGGACTCCGGTCAAGCCGTCGAACAAGCCGAAACCAGTTTTCAGGAAGCAATGCTGATCGCCAGGAAGCAAGGGGCGAAATCGTTTGAGTTACGCGCGGCCATGAGCTTGTGCCGCCTGTGGCAGCAGCAAGGCAAAGGCCACCTGGCCCGTCCGAAATTAAAAAGGATTTACGACTGGTTCACCGAAGGCTTCGACACGAAAGATCTGCAAGAGGCGAAAGCTCTGTTAGATGCATTCCAATAAGAGAAGAATGTTTCTTCTCTCACTCTGTATACCTCGGTTCTCTCTCTGATCGCTGTTTATTTTTTATTTTGGGTTTTTGTCTAACTCTTAGCCCCCCTTAACCTAATGATCCTCTTTGTTCTTATTCCTCATGTGAAGTGCCGGATGAATCAGTATTTTTTTCTTCGACTCGGGATCGCCTTTATTTTTTGTGGTCTTCCCCTGACCTTTATCCCTCACGCTGTTCGGGCCGACGGCTTTCGCAACCCCTTTCAAAGTGCATCGGCTACGGGACAAGGGGCTGCCTTTCTCGCGCAAGCGGATGATCCTTCTGCGATTCATTACAATCCTGCCGGCATGACGCAACTGCCTGGGGTCCAGCATTCGTTTGGCGTCGCCTTTGTCAGTCCTCATACAACATTTCGGAGTTCAACTGGCGTCAAGGTGGAAAACAGCGTGAGTGGTGGGGTCGTGGGACTTCCTCCCCCCGGGCATATATTTTTCACATGGAATTGGCAAGATTACGATATCGGATTTTTCCGTCGATTTGCATTCGGGTTGGGAGTTGAATCCCTGTTTGGCTTTGCCAACAACTATCCATCATCAGGCCCTTTTGCCAATGTCGTCACCAAAGTCCAGCTTCCCCTTTTAGACATTAAGCCCACGATAGCGTTTAAGGTACATGACATGTTGTCCATTGGTTTTGGGGTGGACATCTTTACCTTTGCCAGTTTTTTGGGGGAAGGACATGCTGAACGTCAATCCATTGCCGTGGGCAATATTCCCGGAACGGCTCCTGGTGATCGCTTGGAGTTGACGGGATCGGGCACCACGGCTGGAATCAATGTCAGCCTCTTAGCGACGCCCATCAGGAATGAAGATGGGAAACCGCTCTTGAACCTGGGATTTGTCTGGCGTAGCCAGGCCGTCTTGCCATTAAATGGACAACTCTTGTCCAATGGACAGGTGGTGGCAGATTCTTCTTCTAGTATAAAATTTCCGGAAATTTACGAATGGGGAATCGCGGGATGGCCGCTTCGCAATCGCGAACATGAATGGAAGGTCGAAGTCGACGTGCATTTTGTGCGTTGGCAGACTATTCGCAATTTTGACACCACTCTTTCCAATGGGCTCACCATCTCTCAACCCCAACAATGGGATAATTCGGTGACGGTTTTTGTTGGCACCGAATTTTCTTGGCTTCAGGTAGAGGACCTGCCGGATTGGAACCTTGCTACCCGTGCCGGGTATATTCGCACGCACTCGCCCATTCCTGACGCGAATTTTGATCCCGCCGTACCCGATTCCGACAATCACACCTTTTCTGTGGGCGTCGGGTTTTCCTGTTTTGGACAGGCCCATTTTCTGGGCCTTTTCGATTGTCACCAGGAAGGAAACGGCTGGATGGTTCGAAAGGGCTTGGCAGTGGACTTGGCCTACCAGTACGTCCGATGGGATACCCGAAAAGTCACCGGCAACTCAATCCCCATGCTTAATGGAACGTACAAAACCCGCACCCATGCTGGGATGATTACTGTGCAGCTCAATTTTTAGATGCTACGTTGTTTGGGGCTTCACTTTGGGTTTGGTGAAAGCCTGAGGAATCGAAGGAACTTGAACCGAACTCGATCCTCGTTTGAGTAACTCTTTGGCCGTTTTTCGAATGGTGGGAGTGAGTGTTCCACCCCCAAGCATGCGGGCGATTTCGGCTTCTCGTTGTGCACCAGTGACTTCGTGGACCTTTGCCAGGGTTCGATCATCCACGGTGACTTTTTCGACGACAAATTGCGCATGGGCTTGAGAGGCTATCTGGGGCAAATGCGTGATACAGCAAACTTGATGGTACCGAGCTAATTGTCGCAAGCGTTGGCCCATGACCATTCCGGCCTCTCCTCCCACTCCACTATCAATTTCATCGAAAATCACCACTGGCGTGTGATCATTCCCGGCAAACACTGTTTTGAGTGCCAACATGATGCGGGATAATTCTCCCCCTGAGGCAATGCGCCCTAACGGCATCGGTGGTTCACCGGGATTGGGTGCTAGCAACAGCTCAAGACGATCTCTGCCTCTCGGGCCAAACACCTCCTCATCAGGATTCGTGACAAGATTCACCTGAATGTGCATGGCTCCCATTTTCAGCCCATGAAATTCATCTTGAATCTGTTTCGCCAATTGTTGAGCCACTTTTTTTCTTTTGGTGGATAGCTCCGTTGCCAACGCGTTCAGAGATTCAAAGCTCTGGGCGACTTCTGCTTGGAGATGTGCGATCTGCTCATCCCCTTGTTGCAAGAGGGCCAAGTCCCGTTCAAGGCTTTGTACGAACGCCACTAATTCTTCGATC
>JAOUNC010000176.1 GCA_029881175.1 Nitrospirota bacterium
GCGATTGACGGAATCTGAGCAACATGTCCTAGATTCTAAGATGGCGCAATTAGGCCAAATTGATCATCCAAGTTCTTCTTCCAGGCCAAAGATCTCTTCTCCAGAAGGCCCGCTTGAGCCGGAACCTTATTCGGAGGAGGGTGTCTCGCGAGAAATTCAGTTGACGGAACGAGAAGTCAATGCCTTGATTGCGAAGGATGCGGATATGTCGAAGCATGTGGCTGTGGATTTCGCTGACAATCTGGTGAGCGTGAAATTGGTGGTGCCGGTTAATAAAGAGGTGCCCCTGCTGGGTGGTAAAACCTTAAAGCTGAATTTTGGTGTCGAACTGAGTTATGCCAATGGCAAACCAGTGGTCGTGATACGAGGAATCAGTGTGGGTGGAGTGCCAGTACCCAGTGCGTGGTGGGGCGATATTAAGCATCTCAATTTGGTCGAGGAGTTTGGTGGGGCTGGAGGTTTTTGGGATCAATTTGCCAAGGGTGTCGTAGATCTTCAAGTCCAAGATGGTGAATTAAGGATTCAATTAAAAGAGTAAGTGGCTTTTGTTTCCGTGTTCTCTGTCATCCTTCGCGTACCGCCCTTTTTGTCGGCTAGGTAACCCGCCTGTTTTGACGGTTTAGGGTGTAGTGCCAGGCGTACCAGGAACAACTAGCCAAGGCATGGGAGGAACCACAGCCCAATAGAATGCTTGCGCCTCTGCGGGTTCCATGGAAAGCACGAGATAGGAAATGGATGGTTGACCGAATGCCGCTTTCCATGTGGACATATGAGCGGCGACCCGATCTTTCCACCCTCCCATCTGTTGCCAGGCATTGCCCCAGAATGAGGGAAGGTGATCGGGTTGAATGATGACGTTGAGATGGTCCTGAAACGCCAATTCGTACCGGAACGGCATATCAGAAACGGTGAGGGCTTTAGCTGGGCTAATGGGTGGCTCTTCCTCCCCATCGGGTACGGTCGCTTTATCTGACGTAGGCGGTGGCGTTATCGAGAGAGGTGAAACCATGGGCTCTTTGCCTTTGAGTTGCAGGCTCAAGGGTTGGCTGAGCGGATCCCCAATCCACTTGATCGTCTGTAGGGGAAAGGTTCGAATGGCAATCCCTCTTGCCTTTAATACGGCCAGGTTTTTGGGAATATCGATGACCATATAGAGCGATTTTGTTTTGGCGATGGCGAGTTCTGTGAGGCGGGGAGGGGTCGGTGGTCGGCGAGGGGGAATGTCCAGAGCGAGGGAAGCCCCTAACCCGCTGAGAGAGAGCCCGAACGCCATCAAGCAAACGATGAGTCGGGGATGGAAGAAAAAATTCAACAAGGCAGGGAAAGAGAGCCTAAAAGATAATGAGTGTGGCGCCCGTTGGCACATGGCGATAGAGATATTCCAGATCCTTATCGCCCAAGCGGATACAGCCATGGGTGACATTTGTGCCTAATAATCGAGTGTAGAGTGTGCCATGAATGAAATAGCCATTCCCAAAGCCTAGGGCATAATCTCCCAACACACCCGTTTCAACACGATCTTGAGATTTTGTGGGAATCGATTCGCCTTCTTCAATGAAGGCCCAGTCTGGTTTGACCCAGGCGGGATTTTTGATCTTGTTCAAAATAGCATAGACGCCTCGTGGGGTTTCAAAGATCCACCCTTTGCTAGGATTTCTCGGGTCTTGTAAGCTGGCGCCACTCCCGGTTGAGGCCACAGCCGTATGGAGGATTTTCTCTCCCTCTCGCACATAGACTTTGTTTTGGGCGGTATCGACCACGACATAGATGCCTTGCGGGGCTAAGGCTCGCATGGGATTGCGAGGGGCAGATGCCGGTGGGCGAGGTTGAGCCTTTGGCATGGTCTTCATGGGTTGTGGAGGCCGCATGTTAGGGGATAAGAGGCTAGCGGCCAGCAATGTGGTGGGGACACCCAGCACTAGACTCAAGCCAATCCCAGTGCTGATTGTCAAAAAGGTCGGTTTGAACAATGAGGACAGTCGGTTAGGGGCCAACATAGAGAGCCGCGCGTAAGGAACTTGGTTCTTGTTGGTGGGTTTCCCGGTGCTGGATATGGGTTTCTAATGCGTGGAGCATGCCCACCACCTCGTTGTCGGTATTGAGCGCCCCAACGATCGTGATAGGGCTTCCCACAGGCATGCGTTGAAAGACCTGTTCCATGGCGTCATTTTCCAGGGCAATACATCCGTTGGTGAGATCTTCGGCGTCGATGGTTTTTCCGTGGATTTCAATGGCTCCACCAATCGTTTTCCCTTCAGGAATTTCTCCCAAGGCTTGGAGTTCTTGGAAACGTTGCGTCTGTTCAGAGCTGGGATAATTGATGAGCAGTGCGCGATAAAATTTTGTTTCTCCTCCCCCCTTTTTTCTGATCAGACGAAATCGTCCTTCGGGCGTGGCCCCATCTCCTTCAAACTGTTTATCCAGTAACCCGGAAAACCCCAAGTCGACGGGATACTCAGCCATAACCTGCCCCTGACGGTACAGAAGTAATTGTCGGGAAGCTTTGAGCACGATAATGGCTGTTCCACCGCTCGTGGTTGACCAGCGAATGGTGTCATTGGCCCATTGGTTCCAGAGAGCCAGTTGTGTGGGGTCGAGGTATCGGCGCAGTTGAGCCAGCATGTGCGCTTCGACTTGCTGGAGGGAGAGGACTGCATTTTTTGTGGCCAGGCGAGCTTTGGCCAACTGCCCGGCTTCCAATCGTTTCGTGGCTTCGTTCAGCAGTCCTTCCGCATGAGAAAGCGTCGAGGGATCAGGCCCCATTTCAAATAAAGAGGTCAGAGATCGTAAACGGGTGATTTGTTCATACTCAGGTCGGATCAGGTCTTCAATATCCATTCGAAGGGCCAAGGACTTTTGGCGGGTCGCCTCTAGCAGAAAGGTGCCCTCCTCGAACAGGGTTTGGTAGGTGCGTTGAAAGTTTGCTCCATCTTGAGGTGCCCACCACCATTGATTGACTGCTGTTCGCCAGTCGTTTCGAATTTCAAGGAGACGATGATGGAACTGTTGATACTGGTTCGGGAATAATCTGGCGCCGCCTTGGATGTAGAGCGTTCGATCTAAATGTTCGATCTCGACCGGAAATTGTTCGGGATAGTCCTGGTTTCCCCACCAGGGAAATGCCAGGGCCGGGAAACCCATGAGCAGGCCGGCGAGAAGCAGGTAACGCGTTCTGTTCAGTGCCGAGCGTTTCATTCTTGGTTGGTCACCCACGTCTAGACCTGCACGTTTCCCGACGGGTCCAATGCGGACAGAATTCGTTCCTGAATCGTCACGGTGATGGTTTCCACGGCATGGGCCGTGGTCATGACTTGGATATAGTCCCCTTGGGTCATGATCCCGGATTCAATCGTATCGAGCAGGGCTTCTGCTTTCTGCAAGGCCAGATGAAGTTCCTCAAACTGCTGGTGCATGGACGGGTGTTCACGCCCTTCCTGGAGCAGCGTTTGAGTGTGTTGGAGATTTTGCCGTGCGAGGGTCAGGGCCACCTGCGCATTGCTTTTGGTTTCCTCCAGATTTGCTAACGCTTCGGATTTCGCTTGATCCGCTTGAGCCAATGCGCGATCTAACATCTGCTTCCCTTGGGAGTAGGTTCTCCACCAGGCAAATTTCTCATCTTGGTTGTCCAGCTCATTGATTGCTTGACTATAGGACATCTCTGCTTGCTGTAACTGCTCATACGCGTAATCTTTGGCGCCGGAGAGGCGCGCATCTTGTAAGGTGCGGATGACGGAATCGATTTGGCTTGATGGGCGTTCGGTACACCCCTGAGCCAAAAATGTTCCGGTGATGGCAAGGATTAGGCACCATTCCCAGGATGTCAGGCGTAAGGTTTGTGGACGCATAGGTTTTAATGTGTGAGCCATGTCGTGTTGTCTTCTCTTTAAAAAAACAGGGGCCAAATTCTTTGGCCCCTGATACCATTTTCCATTGGTCTACTGCAGATACATGCCCTGGGCGTAAACTTCTCCTGGGGCAAGCCCGGAACGAAACCGATGTTACTTTCCGAAAGGCTTTTTGGCTGGTGCGCCTTGTGTTTTCCCTGCTGGGGCAGAAGCAGGTTTCCCGGTTGGCGTACCTTTAGGTTGATTCTTTTGATTTGGTTGGTTCATGGGATCCTCCTTTTAAAGGTTGAGTAAGCCAATATGACTTACTAACCAGTACTATACGCAAAGATAATGCCAAATATTTACCGGTAAATATGTTTGAAAAACCCAATATTTCTTGAGAAAGCCGCGCTAGAGATTGTCAAAAGAATCGTGCTTAAAGACATCCTGTCCAGATGAAGAAAATTTGTCCTTCTTCCGTGTTGCTGTTTGGGGAATTTCAAGGATGAGCGGCTCATCCAACTGACAGATGGGACGATTCGGTGGGAGAGAAAAAAGTTAACGAATTTCTTTGTGTATGGTGAGACTGAATGGGGGCGAGAGCCCTGGAGACGAAGTTGATGGGATCCAAGGCCCCGACGATGACCACAGGCGTCCTCAACGGGGCCAAAGGAAATAACCTATCCATAATTGAATTTTCCAGGGCGACGCATCCATTGGTCGGATCGCTCCGTCCTGAAGGTTGTCCATGTATTTCAATCAATCCCCCGATTCCCCGATGAGCCGGGATGAGGCCTTGGGCTTTGGCTGCTCGAAACTGTCGTTGGTGAAGGGTGGTTGGAAAGTCCAGCATGAAGGCTTTATGGAATTTGGTCTCTCCCTTACCCTTCTTCTGTATGATATGGAAAATGCCCTCAGGCGTCGCCCCATCGCCTTCGTGCAATTTGTCTTGAAGCCCTGAAAACCCCAAGTCAGTAGAAAATGACTGGCGAAGAAGGCCTTTTTGATACAACCGGAATTCTTGAGAAGCCTTAATAACTACCATCACCAATTCGCCAGAATGGCGAGTTGGTGCAATGGTGTCCGCCACCCATCGATTCCATTTTGCAATATTGTGACTGTCGGAATATCGGCTCATTTGGTGAATGAGCAACGTTTCTATGGGGCGCATCGTATTCTGAGCCTGCTGGAGCAGGTGCGGGACTTGATCAACCTGGGCTTGCGTTAAAAGGCTCGCTCCTTGGGTGAGAAAGCTTTGTGCACGTGAGAGGGCGGTCCGCTTTCCCTTGAGATCAAACAAGCCATTCAGGTTTCGCAATCTGGTGAGCTGAGCCTGTTCGGCATCTAACAGGTTTTTCAGGTGAGAGTGGAGAGCGGTTTTTTGGTGTTGGGTTGCTGTCAGTAATGCGCCGCCAGAAGTCATGAGTTGTTGATAGGACTCTGTAAATTCCTGAAGAGTCCATGAGGGCCACCATTGGTTAGCCGCGAGACGCCAATGATGACGAAGGTCGGCAACCCGTTGGTGAAAGACGGCATATTCTTGAGGAAGCAGATTTGTGACGCCAGCCGCTCGGATTTGACGGTCCAACTCTTCAATCGGTGAGGGAAAGACTGGAGGAAATGCGGGTGTTTGCCACCATGCAAACAGCAAAGAAATAAGCAGGAGCAGAGTTCCGGTGGCCAGCCAACACGATGGACGTTTGGCAAGAGGCCGACCGGAACCCTGTTCGGTCATGTCTTAGGCTTTGGCCTTTCCAGACTTTTGGATGGCATGAGCCACTTGTTCGTGAACCCGGGTCGCTAATTCCACGACGGACTCGGCTTTGGCTTTCACGCCCAAGAAATCTTCTTTGGCTAAAATCGGTTCAATTTCCGCAAGGGTGGTTTCTGCTGCTTGCAGATCACCTTGTAAGGCTTGAAGGTCAGCCTGAGTCCCTTTTCCTTTGGGAGCCTGCGCGAACAGATTTTTCGCATCGTTCAGAGTTGTGGTGGCTAAAATGACGGCTGCCTCGGCATCTGTTTTAGCTTGTTGTTTGTTGATCTCAGCTTTGGTCTTGGCTTTTTCGGCATCGATCACCACTTTGGCTAAAATGGTTTTTGCGCCGTCATAATTTCGCATCAACACAAAGGCATTGTCTTGCGTGGTAATTTCTTCTTGGGCTTTTTGATACTCATCTTCGGCTAAGCGGAAGTCTTCCGGTGCGTATTCCATGGCACCGGCTTCTTTGGCTATTTGAAGGGCCTGCTGCGCTTGATCGGTGACTTGCACCGGCTTTTCTGCACAACCCCATACGAGCGTTCCGCAAAGAATGGCCAATGTTCCTGTACGAATGATTGTTGATGCGGCGTTCATCTGTCTTTCGACCTCCTGTATAAGTGTTGGG
>JAOUNC010000177.1 GCA_029881175.1 Nitrospirota bacterium
CTTTGCTTCGGCCGTCTATTTTTTTCCGTTTGTCGGAGCCTTGTTGGCCGATGCCTGGTGGGGAAAATATCGCACGATTATTTGGCTCTCCCTCGTGTACTGTGGCGGTCATCTGGCGTTGGCATTGGATCATACTCGCATGGGCTTGCTGATTGGATTAACGCTTATTGCCGTCGGTTCAGGAGGGATTAAGCCCTGTGTCTCGGCCAATCTGGGCGATCAGTTTGGGGCGATGAATCGACTGCTGCTTCCGAAGGCGTTTTCATGGTTTTATTTTGCCATTAATATCGGGGCGTTTTGTTCGATGATGCTCATCCCGACATTGCTCGAAGACTATGGCCCGAACATCGCGTTTGGGGTGCCGGGAATCTTGATGCTGGTGGCGACACTGATCTTCTGGGCTGGGCGACACCAGTACACGCATATTCCGCCGGATAGGTCCGGTGTCATGCAGGCATTACAAAACCAGGAGGCCTGGCGAGCAATTCTCAAGTTATCCGGGATCTATCTGTTCGTGGCGTGTTTTTGGTCGCTCTATGATCAAACCTCTTCTGCCTGGGTGCTCCAAGCGCAACATATGGATCGACATTGGCTGGGGCGTGAATGGCTGCCTTCGCAAATACAGGCGATCAATCCTATCCTTATTCTCGTGTTTATTCCTCTCTTTGTATATGTGATCTATCCCGTATTGGGGCGCTGTGTGGAATTGACGGCGTTGCGGAAAATGTCGATTGGATTCTTTGTGACGGTCGGAGCTTTTCTCCTTTCAGCCTATATCGAACAACTCATTGCTCAAGGGCAGACGCCACCCATTGCCTGGCAGCTCCTAGCTTTTGTGGTCATGACGGCTGCCGAAGTCATGGTGTCGATTACCTGCCTGGAGTTTTCCTATACCCAAGCACCTCTCAAGTTGAAGTCTCTCGTCATGGGTCTGTTTTTACTGTCGGTTTCTCTCGGGAATGGATTCACGGCACTGGTCAATTATTGGATTCAAAATCCAGACGGCTCGGTGATATTAACTGGTCCAGAATATTATTGGTTTTTTGCAGGTGTGATGTTTCTTGTGGCGTGCCTGTTTCTTTTGGTCGTCGGGAGGTATCAGGAGACCACCTACCTCCAGAGCGCTGAACCTCGAGTGTGAGAGGGAAGGCGTGGAGGGCGAAAGGAATTTATCTGGCCAAAGAAGAAGGTTGGGTTTCTTGACGAAGGTACAAAATTTGGTTCACGCGAAACGCCTGATCGTAATCCCCGGGATGGATGTACTGCGAATGAAAGCACCGGCCATCAAACATCATCAACCGATTGGGTCGCATCTCGACGAGGTGAAGTAATTCCCAGTAGGCGTTGCCATCATTAATATACCGATTGTCTCGACAGGCAAACAGCGGGTTGAAGATCATACTATTCTGGAAGTTTTCATATCCTTCCGGGCTTTCCAGAAATTCATCACTCAATTCCAGTTGATCGGCTAACTGCCGGATGGTGGCATCCGGCATAATCGGCACCCGTTCGAGTTCCGTGGGTCGATGACGATAGAGCCCTGTCCCACCTTTACAAAATCCTTCAGGGTTCAGATACACCATGGCCGTCACATCCTGATCGATATGGGGTTGACGCTGGCCGACGTTTAAGCGGAAATCCTGCATCTTAATCCCTTGAAACACGACCGGCTGAGGGGAGAAAAACGGCAAGAGCGTGCCTCCCCACATCTGACTTAATTGCTCGATCAGCGGTTGGGTGTTCACGTTAAGACTTGCTCGCACACCGGGAAAGTTCCCGACGATTTCGAACCGGTCCGTATAGGGCAGTCCCAGCGCCGTTTGGAGAATGTCGTCGGGGTATCGATAGAAGTGGTCGGCAATAATGACTTTGTGCTGGCCCAATCCAACCGTGTGAACTGAAAGATCGAAATTCGGATTCACCGCAAAGAGGTCTGGGCGTAAAGGCTGAGGCATCGAATCCCTTTAAGAAATAAGTGGGGTACCATCTATGGAGAAAGTCGAAACATGGTGCGCTGGATCCAGTGAGAGAGTCAAGTAGCAGAAGTAGATGAAAGGTCTTACCTGATTATCGAAATGTTTCTCGATCGTTCGATGTTTTCTGCCATGCGAATGCCTGGAATCAGGAAAAACCTGGTCGTGCAAAATAGGACTTCACAAGAAATGAATTTGACCATTGTTGTTTCATGTAGAGATGCCCCAGTGGGGCGTCTATCTGAAACGATGATTTCGGACAAGGACGGGCTTAAAGGGGAAGAAGAAGGACTCAGATAAGAACGTGGATGAGCGCGGAAGAGAATCGCAAGCAATTCCGCCCAACGGCTGGCCGGAATGCGGCGTAAAACATGGCAATTCAATGATTGACCTCTAACTCTAACTTGACCCCCTAACTTTCATGTCGTGCTGGAGATTCCTCCGAAACATGCGGTCTCGAGTATCGTGGGCAAGATGAAAGCGAATGTGAGCCGGAAACTTCGGCTCCGGTATCCCGAGCTGAAGCGGGCGTACTGAGGGGCGGTGCTGTGGTGCCCCGGATTCTTCTCTTTGACCGTGGGGTTGAATGAGGCCGTCATCCGGCGGTACGTGGAGCATCAAGAATGAGTAGGCAAAGGGCGGATTCAACTCGAATTTGAATTTTAAGTGCCACGCGGCGTAAGCCCGTGGGTATCTACTAAACCCTTCGCTTCCCTATCCGATCGTCTTTCAGGGAATCCCGTTAGTCAAACGGTCTCCTTTTTCTCCACACTTTAAACCCGAATGTCACGCTTCCTAGTAACACCAGCAAAAATAACTCGAAATAGGAGAGATCGATCTCCTCACCTGGAAGAATGTTTCCTTCCCTGCCTGAAAAGAATCACATCTTTTTTTTGTTTCGAATGACTGCCACTGAACATCCTGCACTGTGGGAAACTTTATTCGATACACTGCCCAAGAAAATCCGTTTAATTCCGGTCGTGCCACGCGACCCCATCACAATGAGATCAGCCCCTATATGTCGAGAGGCTTTAAGAATTTCAGCCGCAGGGTTGCCATACACCAGTCGTTCCTGAATGGTCAGATCAGGAGAAAACAAGGCCTTGCAAGTCTGTTCAAGAAGTTTCGCTCCTTCTCGTCCTCGAATCTCAAGAAGTTCTTCGGCCAATTTTGCAAATTCATTCTCATGTTTACTGTCGGCAGTCAAAGTCTGTCCGGTTTCGTAGACATGTTTTTTCATGACATGCAGAATGGTGATTTGCGAGGAAGCAGGCAATCCAACTGTTTTAATAAAATCGACTGCCGCTCTTGAATCAGGAGATCCATCAGTGGCCAGGAGAAGGTTCATGCCTTGACCAATCTTTTTGCCACGGGCCATTTTCCGTGCGACTAACACCGAGCATGGCGCTTCCTGTAACACCCATTGACTCACACTGCCGAGTAAAAAACCCGTCATTTTCGAAAATCCCCGTGTTCCAAGCACCACCAGATCAATGCCTTTTGTCCGAATGGTTTTCAAAATCTCCTCTCCAGGAAATCCACTTTTTATGATTGGATACACAGACACATCCTGCGGACTTAACCGTTTCTCGACCTTACCCAAAAACTGACGAGCCTGTTCAAGCACGTTTTTTTGGACATCTTGAACCTGCTGAGATAATTTTGGAATTCGTTTCTTCGCCAGACCAAGAAGTTGTTGAGGCATAGGATTGACATGGAGTAGAAAAAGATCCGAACCACTGGGGATTTTCAATTTTCCAAGAATCCGAATGGCTCCTTCAGAAATGCGGGTTTGCTCTAACGCCAGCAGTACCTTCATTATCGCGCTCCTTTCGACACCTTTTCATACAATACAACCCCAATTTCTCAGTTTAGCTTATGACGGCTGCATTCTCTACTCAAAGGCGCACAACAAGGACTGAGGCACTTTGCAAGCGTTACAATGCGTTAGTGAAGAAGGGGGGAATTCCCTTCGGGCGGGGCATCATTATAAAATAATTTCTTGATTGTCGTGTCAGCAAAACCCATGCCTTTTAATGCGCAGTGAATGTTTAGCCCAAACCGAGAGGCGTGTCCCGAAATAAAAAAGGGGGGAAATGGATATGACAAATTATTTTCGTCATCCCCGCCGGTGGGTAGCGGGGATCCATCCGAAAGGAAGACCAGATGAATGCCAGAAATCGTGTGCCTATCAGGAAAATGCACAAAACCGCATTTCGTTATAGAACACCGGTTTCTGGTTGGCCATTGTCCCCCATAGAGGAGGTCTGAGATGTTCTATGAAGCGTTTTTTTCGTTGCACCTTTTGTCCCACTGATGGTGCTGCCGCCCCTCTCTCACTGAGGGACGAGGGCCAATTAAACGATTATGGTTCAAAGGGGAGGGACGATTTCTTGATGAACATGATGCGGCCAGGCAGGGGATTTTGTTTGATAGGCTATCAATAATTGCCAATTGCCGTTTTGGGTTGTTGCCTCTATTGGGTGAGCTGGGTTCTAGTGGGGATTTGATCTAGAATGGTTGAGCGAACTTGATAGAGGCCCTTGAGGCCTGCTCCTCTTGCAAAGACCAGTCCTTTTTCTCGTTTTCCTAAGACTAATAATCCGCTCTTTTGGCCCTGGCGATTCCGGCCTTGAATGGTGGCAGTTGGCCTGTCTATGCCATTGTTCAGGGACAAGGGTGAATTTTCAGGAATAGCGATTTCCATGGGCAGATCGACGATGCGACTGACGAACAGTCGCACCGTTTCCTGGTCCACCATTGCGGTGGGATCGTTATCTAGCATCCATTCTTCATGTTGTTTGACGAGGATGTAGTTTTCTTCTTTCGTGGTCACTTCCAACATCACCACATCGTTGATTTCCATGCCGAACAATCGCTTATCTTCGAAGTAAAAGGCGCCTTGCCTGATCGGTTTCAGAATGTTTGGGGAAATTTCATAGAGCGGCCCTGCGCTGGAGGTGATGGCATAGGCCTTTTCGGCGTCCTGAAATTGATAGAGACTAACGTAGTGGGTTCTGGGTCCTTCCAGAATGGTGACGCCAACATGGGTTCGATGTGGTTGTCCGAGAATCCGTTGTTTGTCTTCTTCGGCATCTACAAAGCCTGTGGCAGTCAGCCCGCTTAAATCCATCAGGAAGGTGCCGACAACAATTTTATCGGCAGGCCCCTCGGTCGGACTTTTGAATACCCATTGCGGGGATAAACTATGCACACCGGCTGCACGTGCCATGATGATGGTGCCGTCGGCCTGTTGAATGTGCACTTCTTGGACTCGCTCCCGATCAAACAAGAGGAGGTCTTTGAGCCGAAAACTCGCCAACGTTTTTTGCGCAAAGGTCATGACATCCAACGTCGTTAAGACCACGTGGTTGTCGGCTTTGGTCTGCACATACAGGGATGGGGCAAACGGCCCGCGATCGCCAAGTGTGATGACTTGCGTGTCGGAGGATGTCTTGAGCGTGAGCGTGAGGTAGGGTGGATCTAATCCATAGGTTGTTAGGGTTGCTGAATCATCTTCAATGATTCTTTTGACTTTCCCAATGGTGAGTGCGCGTAAGATCCGGCGGATCTCCTGGTTGTCGGCCGGAAAGCGGATGGGCTCGGTAATCATCCAGCGCCCCTGGACATCACGTTCCAGCTGAATGGTTTCTGTTGCTGTGGCCCAAGTGATGTGGGTAATGGCCTGGTCATCAAAGGGGAGGAGCTGGCGTTCCAGGGTTTCTTGCTTTTGGAATTGACGGGTTTGGGGAATGTCGACCAAGAGAATATACGCGCCGAGGCTCATGACCAAGAGAGCGAGTACGATAGTAATGCGAATGGGGTTGTTCATCATGTTACAGACTTCGCCGTCTTTTCCAGACGGAGAGGCCGACAAATAAGGTGAGTAATGGCAGGAATAACACTTGAAAAAAGACTAACGCCTGCTCTTGTGATTGGTTCGGCACGAACGGGTGAAACGCGGGTTCTTTGGGTGTGAGAGAGACCAAAGCCTCTTCTTGCGCGAGCCAGGCCATGGCTTTTAAGAAGAAATCAGTATTGCCCGGATAGGTGAGCCACCCGTTTGTGGCAAAGGCCGCGTTGCCGATGATGATGATGGCGGATTCAGGTTTCCCGTCTTCTCCCACTCGTTTGGACGTTAAGCTTCCAGCCACGGTAAATGGGCCTTCCGGGTCTTGGCCTTCATTGAAGACCGGTTCTGCCTGGGTCAGGTCGGTTTCTTCCCAACTTTTGGAG
>JAOUNC010000178.1 GCA_029881175.1 Nitrospirota bacterium
TCCGGCTTTAGAGAGTGTTGTCCCAAAAGTACTCATATGCTGACTTTCTTACGTTATTGACACTTAGGGCAAAAGCCCGTGAATTCTAAGGTATGATCTCCAACAACAAACTGCGTACGCTTTTCAATCAACTTGGTAAGCTTTTTTAACGGACATAGCAGTAAATCCACAATGCGCCCACAAATCTGACACCGAATATGATGATGATGCGTTCGCCCCTCTTTTAACTCATACCGAGATTGGCCTTCTTGATACAGATCCAATTGAACCACAAGACCAAGCTCTTTCAGGACATTCACCGTTCGGTAAACCGTGACTAAATCAATTGCGACCTGCTCTTCCTGCAATTGCGCAAAAATTTCAGACGCACTCAATGGTTGATGTGTGCGTTCCAATAGCGCTAATACCGCTTTTCGAGTACGAGTCATTCGCCGACCCGTCGACTGCAATCCTTCTTTTATTGAGGTCTCCAGCATTGGCTCTATCTTCATTCTAAACATCAAAGAGAAGGTAAAAAATAAATTTTATTGCAAGTCTCTTGCAAAAACAAAGATATCTTGGACCGGATAGAATTGTCAATATCTTTGCACTCTTCTACCTGAACAATTCTGAGAAATAATTCCTACCGTGCATAACGAAATTTGTTTCCAGGAAAGAACATCCACAGAATACTCACGAGACACTTGCACTAATAATACACCCTGGAGAGGTATCTTATGGCAGAAAGAAATGAGCCAATCTACATTCTGAAGGTTAAGGTAGAAAGATGGCTAAATCTCTGAAAATTTTCGATTTTGGTGCAAAAGCAAAGAAGCCTCAGCTGAAGCTTTCAGCTAGAACGAAGAATCGAATTTTTAAGCCGCAATGGGGGAAGATGAATATGGTGAGAGAAGATGGAATTTCTCTTTGCGATAATGAAGGCAGCCTATTCTAACAAGAGGTCAGCTCGTCGATTGAACTGGTGGCAGCGATGCTCATCATCCATATCGCAGAGCACTAAGGTGTTCCCATATGAAACAATATCCAAACGAGACCGTGGAATGCCCAAATGAGACAAGTAGTCTTTCACCGCTTTTGCCCGCCTCATGCCCAACACCATGTTATAGCTTTCGCTTCCACGAATATCCGTATGTCCTTCAATCGTGAGCCCATACCTTGAAAAAGTCGTCATCCATATAGCTGTGGCATCTAGTCGGTCTCGCACTTCAGAAGTAATTTCCCAACTATCATACGGGAAATAGACTGTTGGAAATGGATCGGCCTTGGTTGCGTCCTTGGAAGCTACCTCTTCAGTCTCTTCAGGGATAGCCATGCGATCCTTGAGGACTGAGGATTCAGAAGATTGCGACTGAGGAAGAGAAGTCAAAATAGGCTTTGGAGTCTGGCCTTGAGTGGCTTCGGATGTGCGATGATTCATCAAGAGGGATTCACATCCCCAGGTCAAAAAAATGATAATTATTCCAAGTAATCTTAGCAACATAAAGCAACTCCCTCCGTTTTTCATGTTTGTCGGCAAAGTGGGGAAAAGACTTAAGGTACGCCGAAGAAAACCGTCCGTTTTTCTGGATGGAAGGAACTAACAGGAGCACAACGTCAGGCGGAAGAAGATTCTAAAACTCACAAGCAACAAAATGTTTTGAGAGGTCAGTACAAGAAAAGTCTTATAAATGTCCATTCCGAGGGTCATCTATCACTTGAACGGGTGTTAGAGCTCCACTGACGGAGGAAAAGGCATCGATTAAATTGACCCCAAGAACATGAAGAGCGGTGGCGATTACGATCCCAATTAAACTCATAAGCAGTGAATACTCAATGGCAACCGCCCCTTGCTCATCATGAAAAAATTGCCCCATTAATGGATACCTCCTTTTGTACTCTCAAGATTCCCAACTATTATTTTATAGTTAGGTCCTATGCAAAGGGCGAACCAGCAGCAAAGTGAGCCCCATTGCCCTTTTCTTGATTTCCGTTTCTGTCAGTCACAGTCTGGTTCTCATCAACAGAGGGATATGAGCCATTACACGACAACCAAAACATGGCAAAAATAATGACATTTTCAGACCTATTGAAAGACGACACTCACCCATCAAAATACAATGTTCATGAAAAAATTGAATTCTGAAAGAATCATGTCAACGGCAGTGACGAAATCTCCACGAATACCACTAAAGAACTATCAGCAATGGGAGTGAATTCACAGCAAAAAGTTCTGCACAGAACATTCAAACCAATGTGAGCCGCAGGCAAGCCGTCATTATCGGCAATGCCACCTTCGTGACCACGCTTCTGGGAATTCCCAGCATCAACAAGATCTCTCATTCAATGCAGCGACTGACCCAAACATGCAGAGCACCCATCCTGGTTGCCAGCAACGGACAAGTTGAAGGCATCTTTGGAATAGCCGACCCTCTCCGACCCGAATCCAAATAAGCCATTCAGCAACTCATAAAGGCAGGGCTGCATGTCATCATGTTAACGGGAGATCATCACCAGGTCGCCAAAACCATTGCTTCGGACTTGGGCATGACACATTTTCTTACAGAGATTCTTCCCGATCAAAAGGCAGCAGAAATTCAGAAATTACAGAACCAAGGTAAGCGAGTGGCCGTGGAAACGGCTCAAATCACACTCATGAGCGGCGACATTCGAGGCATTCACAAAGCTATGCAATTAAGTCGAACCACAATGGGAACGATTCACCAAAATTTTCGATGCGCCTTTAGCTACAATCTTGTGCTTATTCCACTGGCGGCAGCCATTCTGTACCGGTTTTTCAACCTAGAAACGGCAGTTGGGCGCGAAAAAGCTGTGCAAACTATTTATGTGCATAGGGAATTTCTACAATGCGTGCTCACCTTGGGGGTGATGAGAGATTGTTGAAATTTCCTGGGTGCATGAAGAGGTTGTGCTGACTTTTGTGATCCAACTGCTGTTTCTAGGTGCAAGGAAGAGGCGAAGTGCCTCACGGCTTCAGTGGATCTTTGGAAAATATGGATTGCTCCAACCCATCTTGACTGCGGCAGCCATGGCCATCAGGTCAATCAGCGTGGTCACCAATTCCTGACGTCTCCAAAAAATCCATTTAGAGTCATCCCTCTTAAGACTGTGTGTATCCTAAAATGTTTAGGGACAAGTTGGAAATTTGGCCCAGCAAGCCTGGCAATCAAAAAATCATGCCGGGTTGGGTAATACTTTTCGGGGAATCGCAGCTTGAAGGGCTCGTGCCATTTCGTCCATAAGCACCGGTTTGGTTAAATACGCCTGAAGACCTATCGCTTCAGCTTTCTTCTCATTCATCGTGTAACTGAATCCAGAGCATAAAATAACCGGGAATTTTGGACGAAGACGGATCACCTGTTTCGCCAACATTTCCCCAGTCATACTCGGCATCGTTTGATCGGTCACAAGAACATCGAAACGATCAGGATTCTGCGTAAATGCATCCAAGGCTTCAGAAGCGTTGGTAAAAATTTCAACTTGATATCCCAAAGTTTCCAACATGTCTTTCCCCCAACGGGCAATAGACACTTCATCATCAACAAACATGACCCGTCCCTCTCCAAAATAGGAGGCAGACGTCACGGAAACGGGCACCTCGGGTAGCGCCAGAAAGGCCGTACAGGGAAGATACAAGACAAATGTGGTGCCTTCATTTTCACGACTGTCAAGCTGAATGATCCCACCATGATTGGTGATCACTCCATGAATGACTGAAAGCCCCATTCCGGTCCCTTCTCCCACAGCCTTCGTGGTAAAGAACGGATCGAAAATCCGCTTTTGAATATTCGGCGGCATCCCCCTTCCAGAATCGACAAATTTCAGACAAATATAGGTCCCGACCGACATCCCGTGGCTCAACAGAACATCCCCCTCCTTCACCTGAACCTGATGCAACATCACCCGCAACGTTCCACCTTTTTCGCGCATCGCATATTCGGCATTCGTCACAAGGTTCATCACGACTTGATGCATTTGCGTGGCATCAGCAAGGACTGGAGATGTGATCCGTTGAAGATCGACTTCTAGGGAAATGGTGGAAGGAAGTGAGGCGCGCAGCAAATTCATCGCTTCTTCGACGATCGGTTGGAGGTAAATGATCTTCTTGCCGGATTCATCCTGTCGACTAAAGGTTAGAATTTGACGAACAAGTTTTTTAGCCCGGTAGCCCGCCCTCAGCACCTCTTGGAGGCGTGGCACAACCTCACTGTTCACTCCACTTTTCACCATTGCCAACTCGGTATACCCGATAATGGCAGACAAAATATTATTAAAATCATGCGCAATGCCCCCGGCTAAGGTCCCAATGGCATCCATTTTTTGCGCTTGGCGAAGCTGCTCCGCACTCTTGCGAAGAGCCTCCTCTGTTTCGCGCCGCTCCGTTAAATCCCGAATAAATCCACTAAACACAAATTGCCCTTTTGATCGTACCGCAGTCATCGCCATCTCAAGGGGAAATTCATGCCCTTTCCGATGCACGCCAATTAATTCCATCCGCTGATTTAAGATCTCACTCACCCCCGTTTGAATGTAGCGTTGTACACCCTCAAGATACCCCTCCCAATAGGTCCGGGGGATAATGGTAGAAACCAACGTTTTCCCAAGAATCGCCGAACGAGACCAACCAAACATGCGTTCAGCCTGCAAGTTCCAACTCAGGATATGCCCGGTCTCGGTAAAGGTGACGACCGCATCAAGGGCCGTATCCAAAACCAACCGAGTCTGCGCCTCCCCTTCCCGCAAAGCCAGTTCGGAATTTTTTCGTTGCATAAACTGCCCGATTTGACTCCCGACGGAAAGCATTTGATGCAGCAAGGCTTGATCCGGCTCCTGAATCTCTCGATTAAAAAACTCCATAACGCCGTAAACCGCAGGTCCTAGCTGAATGGGAAAGGCGAAGGCCGCATGTAATCCCTCTTCCGCAGCCATTGGTCCACGAGGAAAATTCGAATCGAGAACAGCATCTGGAATCCAAACCGGCTGCCCGGCCTCCCATGTTCGACCGGGAAGACCGATTCCTTTTGGAAAAGCCATGTCTTGTGTCAACAAGACAAACCGCGAAAAACGATCCGGAGACGCACGCCAAACCTCGACGCATCGCAAGACCTCTGACTCAGGATCGACCTGCCAGAGAACGCCAACCTGCCACCCCAAACTGTCACAGACTGCCCGAAGGATTTCCGGTGTGGCTTCTTGAATCGTGGCACATTCCGCCAACACCTGGGCCACCGCATATTGGGCAGCTAACCGGCGTTCCGCCATTTTCTGTTCAGTCATATCGCGTAATAACAACGTGAACAGACGATGCCCCCAAAAAGGAGCTTCCGTCAACGTCACCATGAGTGGGAACACTGTCCCATCTTTTCGTTTCCCTTGCAGTTCCTTAACCACCCCGGACATTCGAGTGGCCCCCTGGAGGCGATAGGTTAATAAAAACGTATCGCAGGCTGTTTGATCAGATGACTCAAGCAAGGTCTGAAACGGTTCTCCGATGATCTCCTCCATGGCATAGAGAAACATGGTCTCTGCTGTTTCATTAAAGGTTTCAATGATAGAAGATTCATTAAATGTCACAATCCCCTCACCAGCACTGGCGACAATGACCCGACTTTTTTCTTCATTCTCCTGAAAAGCGTGGTCTTGGGAATTCCTCCCAGATCCAACAAAGGCTCCGCTCAATAACATCACCGCAAATTCCAGCAGACAGAGAACGATACCGCCCTGAAGATATGGCTGTTGAATTTCCTGAAGATCAAACCTGGCCACCACGCTTAATGACGTGTTTCGTATAGGCACAGAGGCCGTTAGAAAGATTCTCCCCTGCCCATCAACAAGAAGTTTGGGCTCAGTATTGGGAGAAACCGAAAATTCCCCTGAATGAATGGCTTTCTCGACCAAGACGATTTCACCGGTTTCGCCAAAATGATGCGCGGACTGTTGCACGTCAAAAAATTGCTGGACTCGAACCGCACGTGTTTCGTGCGCAGAAAGACGGTTGTTATCTATCGTTGATTGCTCACTGAGGGCTTCCAATTGTTTGGCATGCAGCAAAGCAAGATCCATCACGCGAACGCGTTCCCGTTCGAGAGCTCCACCATACAACCAATACACCAGAAGCCCACTCGAAACCATAAGGAGACAGCCCAACAAAAAAAAGAACTGACGGATGGGTAACCAGCTAACCATTAACAATTGACGAGAAAGAACGGA
>JAOUNC010000179.1 GCA_029881175.1 Nitrospirota bacterium
CCGGCTTTCGAGATTTCGAGACATGCAATCTACAGATCCAATGTAATACTTCTCGCTCCCCGCATTGCGAAAGTATAATAGATCCGTGCGTGCTCGAGGAAGCGGCCGACAATGCTGTTGACGGAGATGTTTTCTGAGAGCCCAGGAATGCCTGGCCGTAAGCAGCCGCTGTCACGCACGATCAGGTCGACACGGACCCCGGCCTGCGAAGCCCGGTACAGTGCACGGATCAAGCTTGGATCCTGGAGCGCGTTCGTTTTGATCTGGATGCGGCCTAGGTCCTCGGATTTTTTGACATCGATTTCCCGCGCCTCTTCCCTGGTGGACAGGTGCTGGTGGCACATTTCTTCAATTAATCTTCGCTCTTCGACCGTGGGTGCCATAAGATCAATCCACGTGGCCTCTTGGATGGTGGTCGGAAGTTCATCGGCGGTTAGTACCCGTAAGATTCCAATGGTTAAAGTATGGGCGGCAATCAATTCTTATCTTCCTTTTTTCTTTCTTAGGAAATTTGTGCAGGACATCGCGTTGATGGTGCTTGGTCAAGGTGTAGGCGACCGCAAGCTAAAAAGTCTTCCTTTGTCACTTTCATCGCCCGATTAACGCGTCACTCACACCTAACCTGCGTTCAGCAGCCGCATACATATAGCCATGCTCCATGGCTAAGGCCACGGCTTTTCGCTTGAATTCCGAACTGTGATGCCTGCGGGTTCCTTTTATCTTCCACCTCGTTTTGAAACATTAAATGATTCTTAATTGGGTGTCCGGGATCCCAGGGGAAGATCAGGTTCCGGTGGGGCAGGGGAAGATTAATTAGTTTGAAGTGCCTTAATAAGAAAGGTTAATTCAATTGGGACCCTAAACTTGTTAAAGGATTGAGGTTAGATGGACGACGGCCTGTCCCCGCTGAGGTCTCAGATTTCCTAGCACACCAAGCTTATGATAAAGCCTTGTAGAGTATATTTTTTGTTGACGGGAAACGATGCGCTGTGGGCTTGATCTTTTCACTTAGGCTGCCGCTCCATATGCCGTCAGGCAGGGCTTTACTCTTCCTTCATCGTAATACTGAGTCCTTTTCCGCCTAATATCAATTGTACCCCTTCCGTGGCGGCGGTGAGATTAATCACGACTCCTTTGGTATTTTTCATGGTGATATCCGATGCTCCCTTTCCCAACGCAAATCCGCCTTCTAGCGCTGCGTATTTCCCAGCAAAATCAGACACGTTGTCTAAATGGAAGACCTCTCCTTTCGCAGTTGCCTGGGAAGCACCCAGGTCCAGCACACTTAATCCTTTTATGGTGAATAGATAGTTTTTCTCTTTGAACGTTAAGGTTCCCGTTCCCCAATTGATCCCAATCCCCACCGCAATTGATTTTGCCGAAATTTTCACGGTACCGGAGGGAGGTGGAATCTGAGCTTCCTTAGCCCATGTCGCTGTGGCCGAAAAAAGGCTAACAATCATTAAGTATGTGAACAGTCGATTGCTTTGATTCAATGAGTAGACTCCTTTATGAAAATAAGACCCTAAAATCACCTTCATTCCTGAGGGCATTGCTGCCAGTACAAGTGTCGATGCCATTTTTCAATTTTTATTCAGGTGGCTAATCTTTTTGGACGGAGATATTTTGTGTTCAGTGACTTAGACAGCCGGAAGGGTCAAGTCGTCACATATTCCTATGGTTGAACAATTCTTATTGTGATGTCATGTGGTGCCAGGGCGGTGCAATATTGCAACATGCTTGCGACAACACACCAATACGTGACTGATAGTAGTTCGCGAAGGGGGTAGGTCCCTTCTTCTCAACTGTTTGTGAAATGGAAGGACTCAGCCTATGCCGCTACGGGAACTCAAGTAGCCAATGTGTGTGGGGATAGGATCATCGTCGGATCGAAGAATAAATTTTAGGGATTTGGGACATTTCGTATAGTCGATCCATCTTCAATGATGCGTTCATTGGGAATATAGAGCTGTTCATCATTGTCCGTTTGGATAAGAACGGAGATGGGCGTGACCTTTATGATGACTCCTTTGTGCCCGGCTAGGGATACGGTATCCCCGACATGGAAGAGTTGAGCTGTATAATATCGCGCAAGAACATTTGACATGATCGTTCGACTTCCCAAGCCAATGGACAGGCCCATGGCCAATACGATGCCAGTAATGATGATGGTGACATTGGCGGTGAAGATGGTCATGTCTAAGCCCAATTCAGTTAAGGCTAGGATAATTCCAAAACCCACAATGAGAATTTCCAACACGGAACTCATTGCTCCGGCATAGGCGATGTTTAAATTGATTGAAGCGGACGCAATGCCGTCCTTCATCATTTTGGCAAGATATAAGGCTATGATTAAAATTAAAAACGCTCCCAGAACATGAGGCAGGTAGGCGATGAATCTATTTAATGTGTCCAGGACAAGTTTGAATCCGAGGACTTCTGAGGCTGAAATGGCAAAAATCAGGAGGATGATGTAATACACAAAACCTCCAATAATCTGGTCAAGGCTACTCGTCATTCCGATTTTTGTGAGTATGGCGTGCAGTTTTATTTTTTTACTTAATTCTTCAATCCCACAAACCTGTAGGACTTTGACGGTTAATCCTCTCAGGATTTTCGCCCCGAGCCAACCAACGACTAAAATCACGACCGCCCCAATGACATGTGGAAGGTAATCCCCGATTTTCTCAACCAAACTTTGGAAAAAAATTAAAACAACCTTTCCCCATTCCCATAGTTCGTTCTGTGTCCCAGCCATATCGACTCCTCTCACTCACTCGTTGAATCATAAAATAACGTGATCGGGATTGATGCGTTAAACGCACCGACTTCCTTCGCCACCGTGAGGAAATACACTGCCTTCATGATTTTTTCTTTAGTGGTTGGATCAGGTTCCGGAATGTCCAGGGTATCCAGGACGTATTCAAAGGTTTGTTGCTCATCCTCATTCATGGGGCAACCTCCTCTCGGAGTTTCGCGATTAATCGTGATACTCGCATTTTGGCGGCACTGACGCCAATTTTGCAAATGCCGGAAATTTCTTCATACGAATATTCACCCAAAAATTTTAAAGCCAGGATGGTCCGATCTTCCAGAGAGAGTTTCTGAAGAAGATGATGCACCTCTATTGAAGCAGCAGGGTTCTCTTGACTTGGTTCATCTAATGATAGCTCTCTATGCGATTGCTCAGAATAGGCCTTTGATTTCAGGTAATTGAGACAATGGTTAGTCGTGAGTCGATAGAGCCAGGAGGAGAAGGCGGACTCCTTCTTGAAAGTATGAAGATGCAAGAAAACTTTGACCCAAATTTCCTGATTTAAATCACGAGCGCCTTCTAAATTTAAACAGATAAAGTAGCAACGCTTGAGGACTTTGCTGGTATACCGATCATATAAGGTTTCAAACGCATGAATGTCCCCTTGGTTGATTGCGTCAATAAGTTCATTGTCAGTGAAATGTTCGTATGGAGGCATCGAAAGATTGTTTGGAAAATTTTAACGTATCATTGACTTCATGCCATTGACATGCCATCAAGTTTGGGATTCCTTGTTCGTGGGATTTCCATGCATAGGCTATAACATCTTAAGTCATTTGAGGACGACCTCATATAAAGATTCTGGAAACGTCCGTGCTAAGTAGTGAATAATTCGGCCTGAATGGAAGGTTTGAATCTTCGCATGTCGCGCGCCCTCTGTCGAGTGGGCTGATAAGTAACTGCCCGTTGGCGTTTGCCGTTTGAGGGTTGTTGGCATTCAAGAGAGTTGTCCGCCACTTTCACCTAGATTTAGATTGGGGAAGCCGTATTCCCTTGTGTGTGTTGTGGGTGCCTTGGTCGGAAAGGACATATCCATATCTTTGGGTGTCATTCTGTTGGGTAAGATGACTGAATTTTTGAAAAGTACTTTGAAAGAACACGAGGATAAATTTTTTGTGACGTGTTCTTGTTTTAAGTTGTCTAACATATTGTAAAAGGGATGTTTATCCATATAGCTCTTATTCATTTAAAAGGGGAGGGGAAAAATTATGACTGAAGAAAAATCCATTATCGTGAAAACGAAAGAGGGAGTCGTCGAGGCCATTCAAGGCACTGGTGACGTGACCAATGCGCTACTTGGTCTGGTAAGCGGCGCTCTTGTGACCGCACTAAAGGAAACGAAGCTGGTCGGGGCTGAAGCTGCGAGTTTAGTCAAAGACACAATTGTGGGGTCAGTCAGGGGTATCGCCGAAGTCGGGCAAGAAGTGAGCTCGGCAGCGAAAGGGGTCATCGTCGGGGTGATGAGGGGTACGAAAGAAGTCGCGGAAACGACATTGGAAACGGTCGGAAAAAGTGTCACCACACTCATCCATACGACTTCTGAGGTTGGCGGTGATATTGCTCAAACTGCCAAAGGGGCAATGGAAGGGGCCATTGTGGGTGCGAAAGAATTAGGCGTAAGTGTCACCGATGCCATTACCCAAGCCAGTACGTCCATTATTAAGGGTGGGAAACAAGTGGGTGCTGAATTGGCCACTACGGCCAAAGAAACCATTATCGGCGCAGCTCAAGCCGCTAAGGAAGTTGGAGAAAAGGGGATAGAGACGATTAGCCATACGGCCGGGGCGGTGGTGAAGGCGACAGCTGATCTTGGTGGCGATGTAGGTTCAACTGTCAGGGGAAGCATGGTTGGGGCACTTCACGGAGCCAAAGAGGTCGGAGAAACGGTGTTGGATGCTGTCACGGGAACTGCCAGCTCTATGATTCAATCGACGGCTCAAGTCGGTGGGGATCTCGCCGTCACCGCAAAAAATGCTGTCGAGGGTGCTATTGAAGGGGCCAAGGCGATTGGGGTCGATACCGCAGAGGCTGCTTCAGCTGCCGCGACCAGTGCGCTAAAGGCGGCTGGTGATATCAGCGCCAGCGCCGGGAAACAAGTGCGCGATGCGGTCACAGGAACGATTGGAGGCGTGAAAGTCGTGATCAAAGAACCATTTAAATAAGAATTAATATCATTCTATTTACGTGTGCGGGTATTCAAACGACATCGGGAAAATGGTGGGGAAGAGAAGCTTTGGTGAGAATGCAAAAGGGTAGACCGACAATGCCCATTTGCTCCACACTAGTGGTGAAGTCTTTTAAAAATCTTTCTTCCTCACCTTTTACCTACTGGGTCGGATGTATACCATAATCATTCTTGGTCAACTCGCCGGAGGAATAGGGCTATTTCTCATGGCCATAAAATTCATTACTGATGGATTGAAATTGGCCGGTGGCAATGCGTTACGAAACCTTCTGGGGCGCTGGACGAAAACGCCAGCCCAGGGAATTGCTTCAGGCTGCCTGTTGACCGCAGTTGTCCAATCCTCCAGCGCCGTCACCGTCGCCACCATCGGTTTTGTGAATGCCGGATTCCTCACGCTGTTTCAAGCTGTAGGGGTTATCTATGGATCCAATATCGGAACCACGATGACTGCATGGCTTGTGGCGATTTTGGGATTCAAGATTAAAGTCGACATTTTTGCCTTACCGATGATTGGGATAGGAATTCCTATGTGGTTTCTGGCTTCAAGCTCTCGCAAAGGGGGATTTGGCCAAGTATTTGCGGGTTTTGGATTATTTTTTATCGGGATTGATACGCTGAAAAATGCGTTTCAAGCCATTTCATCCTCTTTTGATCTGGCAATGGTTTCGGAATTCGGGATACTCGGTGTGTTTCTACTCGTCGGTATTGGATTTCTCCTCACCGTCCTCACCCAATCCTCCAGTGCTGCAATTGCCATGACCTTGACAGCGGCCAGTGGTGGGGTTTTGGCCTTGCCCAGTGCCGCAGCGATGGTCATCGGATCCAACCTTGGCACGACCTCAACCGCCTTTTTTGCCTCCATCGGGGCAACCCCTAATGCCAAGCGTGTGGCCGGAGCCCATATCGTATTTAATGCGGTGACAGGGCTTGTCGCGCTCGCCATTCTTCCGCTTCTCATCTGGTTCACGACTGAAACAGGGAAAGTTTTGAAACTTGAAGATTCGCCCACCGTCGTGCTGGCGTTATTTCACACCGTGTTCAATGTGTTGGGAGTTATCCTTCTTTGGCCCTTTACCCAACGATTGGTCACGTGGCTTCACCGGCAGTATCGGACAGAAGATGAAGACGAGAGTAAGCCCAAATACCTTGACGAAACCGTTGT
>JAOUNC010000180.1 GCA_029881175.1 Nitrospirota bacterium
CTCACGATCCAAACTATTTTGCCTTCCACGCAAAACAGGTCAAGGTGGCCATTGGATGGCGATCGCTTTGGGAAAGAAAATTAGTGGTCAGCCGAACCATGATGGACCAACCAACGTTAACCATTGGAGTGCCTCTGGTCACGAAACCCGACGAGCCCATCACCTGGCAATTTCCTGCTATACAGGAAATGATTATGCAAAACGGCCAACTCCATTTTCTCCAGATTTCCGAGAACGAAGAGCCTCTGACCCTTGATTGGGAAGCTATTCACGTGACCATCTCAGAACCGAGCCTTGAAGGACCCTCTGAAATTCGACTTTCAGCTATGGTCCCGAACCCTCAGCCTTCCTCGACCCTCACCCTCAATGGAACGATTACACAACTCAAGGAAGATGATCCCTCCTCCACCCAAGAGAAACTCACCGGGTTTCCGTCCTTTGAAATCCAAGGGCAACTTGACGTTTCACAATTTCATCTTGGCCGACTGGTCCAGTTTCTGAGGGGCCATGCCCTGGAAAAACCAATTCCCACACGAGCCAACTTGCATGGAAACGTCTCCTATACCTTTCAGAAAGACCATGACCGCCTCAACTATCGCAGCTTTGAAGTTTCCTTGGACGAATGGTCGTTTTCCGGTCATGGCAGCATCGCGAATGTGCTCCATGAATCCCCATGGTTGAACATCTCAGGATCAACTCAACCCATTGCCATCGAACGGCTCCTGGCTCTTGTGCCCCAGGACTGGGTGCCGGCACAATTCCGTTCTTTTCTCAAAGATCATCAAGTCGCTGGAACCATGGAACTTCAGAAAGGATCTTTAGATGGGCCACTGGACGGGAATGGGTCCTGGGAAGCAAAAGGCGCCGTGGCTCTGCAAGGAGGCCAATACCTTCCCGCCCCGGGCCAACCCCTTATTACCAATATTGGCGCTACCGTCACCTTTGCTCCCTCTATTATTCAGATTTCTCAAGCCCGCGGCACTATCGCTCCGCTTACCATGACAGCCCCGGAAGCTAAGCTTATCCTTGAAGGGGAGACCGTCCAACTTTCGATTCCAACATTTCAGATTTCCGAGAAAGACTGGAACCTTAACGGGACAGCCGCATTCATCGACAATCAACAAAAACCACCTGCGCTGACGGTTTCGGGATCGGCCTTACCGATCTCCATCCAACGCCTTGCCAACATTCTACCTGAGCCATGGCGCCCCGTTTCTGTTCACATCATGCTTACAGAGCGAGACATTGATGGTGAGATGGAGTTACTCACCGGCACAGTAAATTGGATAGGCGATGAAGCCAACACTGTAACGTCGGAGGGGGTGATCCGTGTTGCCAATGGGCAAGTCCTGGTGGATCCCAACCATCCTCCAGTGACTCATCTCTCAGGAGGAGTCGTCTTTGAATCCAATCTCGTCCGTCTATTGAATGTAGAAGGCAAGATTGCTGAGTCAACGGTGTCCGTGAAAGAAGCGACCCTGGAATGGAAGGAGTCGGATATTTGGGCGGATATACAGAGCAAGGGACTCTTGTCGGCTCATGATGTGTACCAGGCACTTCTTCGCGATACTCGCAGCCAACCTCTTCTTCAATCGTGGCCCCCCTATCATAACGTTCAAGGGAATATTCACATCTCGACCCGAATTCAAGGTCCTCTGACGAACCCGTCTCAACTGCATATACTGGAGGGAGACCTCTTGCTCGACGGCATTCGTCTTGACACTTCCCCTGGTTCGCTCCCTGTCAGCCAACTCAGCGGACAGATGACTTTTGATAACCAACAGATTCATATACACCGTTTCAATGGAAGACTGGGTAACAGCCCCATAGACATCAAAGGCCAATGGTCGTTTCGCAAAGATTCGAAAGCGTCAAACCTCACCATGGGTAGTGTGTGGTCATCGAGAGACCTTCAGACCCTGTTTCCTTCAGTTGGTCAAACCTTTTCCACCTTTGAGGGTTCGATTGGAACCACCCTCACCTTGTCTGGATCGAGACTTCGCCCTGATTATCATGCCGCATTCGACTTCACCAATATAGCCATTTCGACCAAGGGCCTGCTCCAAAAACCTTCAGGAGTTCAGGCGGTTGTTGAAGCCAAAGGCACAATCCGTGAGAATCAGGCGATCAAGATAGGAAAGAGCACCTTGTCCATTCCGCCCTATTCCCTCGAAGCGCAAGCCGAACTCTCGTGGTCTGAGCGCCCCTATGTTCGTGGATTCTTTCAAACCGAAAGTGGAACGGGAGCTATGTTTCCAGAAGGAGTCATCATTGGAGACGGCAGGCTGAACCTCTCCACGTTAGGCATCACATGGGGCCTTGAGGGGAAGAATTGGGATTGGACGACGTGGTCGATGAAAGGCAAAATCGAAGGGAGCAACCGAAGCGCGGAATCCACGACATCCAAAAGGAACGAAGACGTTCAATCGGCCTCCTTCCAATGGGCACAAAAAAATCAAAAGGGGAAGGGAGAGTTCACCTTGAAAGGAATCCCGATCGAAAGCCTGTTAGCTCCCCGATCTGCCGATCCACCGCCTTTAACAGGCACAACCTTCCTCAAGACGGCGCTTCACATGAACCTTGAAAGTCCCGAGACGATGCAACGCTCCTTGACCGGAAAAGGAAACGTTCACCTACAAAAAGGACTGATCCAAACCGGACCGGTGCTATCAAAAATTCTCGGTATCTTGAATGTGCCTAGTCTCTTAATGGGCAAAGTCAATCTTTTAGAAGAAGGGCTCCCGTTTGATGAGCTCATGGGATCCTTCTCAATAGACCAAGGGCTTCTCACCATAAAGGATTTAGCGGTGAAAAGCCCCGTCCTCAAACTCTCCGCTGCCGGGAGCTACGACCTTCCCACAGAAAATCTCGATGCCATGGTTGCCGTAAGCCCGTTTGGGGCCTATTCCAACTTACTCAAGGATATTCCACTGTTTGGCTCGCTCATCAAGGGGGAGCGGAAGGGCTTGATGACCGCCTTGTTTGAAGTGAAGGGGCTGCGCACCAAACCCGAGGTCACCTACTTACCTTTGGAATCCTTTGCGGGAGGGCTGAAGGGGTTAGTTCAATTTCCACTTGATGTCTTAAAAAATTTGGTCACGCTTCCTATACCTGAAAAGAAAACGCCAGAAATCATGGCTCCCTCTAAATAAAACCTGAACATGAAAGATGCGACGATTCGGTTGAGGGATAAACCCGACATAGAAAAAATGTCACTAGCTAAAGGAGAGAGACAAGGTGCCTAAGAAACACAGTCGGTTTTCATTGTTGTCTTCCACCCTTCTCTGGAGTTTGCCTTTGATTTTCTCGGGCTGCATCTCTCCCAAAGCCCTCGAACATGTGGTGGTCGCGTATGACTATTCCGTCACCAAATCCCTGGTTGAACAATTACTGGTCAACATCGCAAGATCCCATCATCATCAACCCGTGCATTTCACAGCCATTTCCAACATTGCCGCCACGTTTGACTATCGATACATGGCAGGGGCTACCCCACCGCTAGGTGGACTCAATGGCGGTTTTTCATTGGCACCCATATTTGGGGCCACTATCGCCGAAAATCCCACGTTCAGCATTAACCCTATCGAAGGAGAAGACTTCACGCAACGGCTCTTGACTCCACTCGGGGAAGCCAAAATGACGCTCCTGCTCAGGCAGGGAGTCGACATTGATTTACTCCTTCGACTCATGGCCGGTGAAATTCGACTGACCTCAGAAAGTGGCGAAATCGCCTTCTTCAATCGGCCATCGGATAGGAAGGGATATCCCATATTTCGACAAATCGTCCTCCACCTTTCTCGTTTACAAGATAACAATCAACTGTATGTCGAACCACTGGTGTATGACCGGGAATGGACCCTCCCGCTCGCCTCATTGTCCGGTGAAAACTTTCAAACGTTGGAGAACAACTACCGGATTACCGTGGATAGGGAAAAGCAATTGTATACCATTCAAAAACGATCAGTCGGGCATACCGTCATTACCAATTACGACCCGACAACCATCTCCAATCAAGAGCGATTGATCCTGCAAGCCAAGGCTGATCGTTGGCCGCCGAATGATATCCTGGTCGACATTCGACCCGGCAATCCTGGAGGAGAATACCCGATGCAAGGAGCCTTTCGACTCCGGAGTTTTCACGGCATCCTCAATTTTCTCGGTCGAACCATCCTGGAAGAAACTGAATACCATGTCGATCCCGACCCGCGAACGGGGATAGTGGCTGAAAACCCTGTCCGGACGATGGATATTCAAGAAAGCTCTTCCACGCCACCGAATGCCAATATTTCGGTCACCCATGAAGGCCAGGTCTACTCCATTACTGATGTTGAACAACGCTCGTGGAATCTGGAGGCCTTTCGATTGCTCTACCAACTGTTCCAAATGACTGTCACAGAAACTCCAAGGGGGAACGTGCCCAGCATCACCATTGCCAAATAAAACAGCCATCAATCCTTCGTCATGTCAATGATGAGGAAACAAGGTTGCCCGCCGGTGGGTCCCGACTCTGGCAATATTACTCGTGAATTAACCAAATAAGGGGGAATAATGATCTCAATTTTTAGAAAGCCTCAACGCAATCACGGACAAAGCAGGCCAAACGCAATGGCTGAAGCACGTGTCCTGTCCGTTTTCTTCTTCTCACTGATACTCAGCGTATCTTTCTCAACGACCAATGTGCGGGCCTCCACGCCCTCCGAGTCCTTGCAACCACAGGAAACGATAGCATTAGAGCGGGCAGGTGCTGCGCTTTCTCAGACCTTCATCCACATGGCCCAACAGGCAAAACCCTCGGTCGTTCTAATTAGGGCAAAAAAGAAGATCAGCAGTGACCCAAGGCAGTACACCCGCGCTCCATTTCTTAATATCCCGTTTTTCAAGCGCTTCTTCGGTCACAACTCGAGACCCGAAGACGAAATTCCTCTGCCTGACCGTCGAGAACTGGAAATGGCCTCCGGCGTCATTATCCGCTCAGATGGCTATATTCTGACCAACCAACATGTGATTGAACAGGCGTACGATATACGCATTCAACTGACTGATGCGCAAATTTTTCAGGCTGAGCTCATCGGCCAGGATCAGGCGACGGACTTGGCGGTTCTGAAAATTCACGCGTCCCAGTTGCCAGCATTTCGGTGGGGTAACTCGGATCTGGTGAAAGTGGGAGAAATAGTCATGGCGGTGGGCAACCCGTTTGGCCTCAGCCAAACCGTGTCAGGAGGCCTCATCAGCGCGACCGGGCAAGGCCATCTTGGCTTTGTCGATTATGAAAGCTTCATTCAGACGGATGCCGCAATCAACCCAGGCAATTCTGGAGGGGCCTTGCTGAACCTCAATGGCGAGCTCATCGGGATTAACACCGCCCTCCTCGCTGAAAGTAGTGGCGCGCTAGGGATTGGCTTCGCCATCCCAAGCCAGATAGCCCAAGCAGTGGCCACGTCATTAATTAAACAAGGACACGTGACCCGTGGGTGGCTTGGGATCGCCACACAAACACTGACACCAGAATTAGCCACGCAATTCAAAGGCTCCACCGGGCAGGGCGTCGTGATTACCGATCTCGCCAAGGACGGGCCTGCAGGCCGTGCAAAATTACAAAGAAGGGATATTATCCTGGAGTATCAAAAAACTCCCATTACCAACCCTCGACAACTCCAATCCCTCATCGCAGAAACCCCACCGGGAACATCCATCACCATCCGACGACTTCAAGGCGGGCAGGACAAAACCATCAACGTCACGATTGAAACCTTCCCGCTCGAGCCGAAGCCACGTACTCCCCAAGAACCAGCAAATGACACTGGACTCCTGACTGGGGTGACGATTGAGGCACTGCCCAAAGACTTCCCGTTAGGGAAGGAAGGCGTCCTCGTGAGTGAAATTACCCCGGGGAGTCTGGCGGACAAACAGGGGTTAGAGGAAGGTGACATTATTCTGGATATCAACCAGACAGCTATCCGTTCGGCCAAGGAATTTGAACAAACGGCGAAACAACTTGAACGCCTCAACAGCGCACTTCTCTTGTTACGCCGCGAAAACGCAACGATGTTTCTCCCCATCCATAAAGGGAAGTGAACCCATGACCAAAACCTTGACGGTCTTCTTTCGCTATCTGTGTAAGGATGAGCGAAAGAGCCAAAAGAACAGTCGAAC
>JAOUNC010000181.1 GCA_029881175.1 Nitrospirota bacterium
TCTGCCCGCAGGCAGTTCCCAAGAAGCTGGTGAACAGCAGGGTGAGCAGGAAGACTCGAACCATCACGGATGGTTGGACTCTAGACCACAACAACGGTTTGCAGTAGTTGATCACGTGAATTCTTTTACGCATCTCTGATCCTCCCTGCTTGATTTTTCGATTGACGTGCCTAAAGGTGAAGATTGAATGGGATCAGTGCATCCTTTTCTCAATAATTAGAAGTGTATTGTAAATTTTCAGAAATAGTAAAGGTAACGAAGTGATTATGTTTTAATTACTCCTCTCGACCCTCAGGGGGGAACTTTCATGGCACTATCTCGGTGGAGGTCAATGCCGGCCTAGGAAGAAATCCTGCTGAGTTGACCCATTACGAATGCCACCTGGCAAGAGCCCCGAACCTTTACGAAGTTAGCGAACCCGAACTAACTCATTACGAATGAGGTCCATGAACGTTCCGGTTGCGGCCCTTACGTGAGGGGCGCCGTTTCGTGCATCTCCTGCGTGTCTGACCTTGCTCGTTCCCGTATCGTTTCCTCCAAATCTTTCAGGCGGTAACGCTGACTGGGGCATTGGTAATGCCTTGCGGGCCAATGGCCAAGTCACCACTGTGGCCGTGTACCCAATGATAACCCCATCGGAAAAGATCGGATGATGGGAGAGTTCGCTAGGCGAGGCCAAGACCACACTGGTTGGTGACACTTTGGGTTTTACGGAAATTAAACCGTGGCAAGGCCCCTGTATCAGGCCGCCAAGTGGAGAAAGAAGGTCACCAGATGTTGCCGGCACCTGGAGCGTATGAGGATGAAATAACATTGGTGGAAATCATCGTATCGGCTTTCAGCGTGCCATGGATTCCGGTCAGTCCGGCTTTGACATCCACGAGACTTGAGGCCAGGTTGAGGGTGCTCCCCGCTTGAATATTCAGAACGTTGGGGGATTGAAGGGTGACTGCGCCCGAGGAGTTAACTGAAATAACTTGCCGCAGTTGGGCAATGTGTTGTGATTGGACAGCGACTTGGGTTTGAAGAGTGTTTACGGTTTGCTCAAGAGTGGCCACTTTTGCAGCCAGGTAGTCCACCCGTTGTTCGAGCGTGGGTGGTTGTTTGGTCACGGGTGTCTGCTCAGAGGGAGAGAGTAATCTTCCCTTTGAGGGGGAGGAATAGCGGTCCTGAATATCAGTCTTAGGATCCAGAGCAAAGACGGGAAAGGTAAGCATCCCGACAACGAAACTGAATAGACAGCCTAAGATAAGGGAATTTTTCAAAACTTTCATGGAGTATCTCCTTTTCACATGACCGGAAATTATGTTGAAAATATTCGGTCTGGCTCTTTTCAGCAAGAGAGCCAGGCCGCCCAAGAAGCATTTGTTTCACTGTCTTCAGGAATTAGTATTTCCAGGAGTGTGTGTACGAGAAGGCTGCATCAACTGGTGACACGCCGACTCCGACCCCCGGGCCAAACCCGAAACCCTGAAACTTATCGACCTTTTCGTCGAGCATGACATCGACGGCTCCAGACACCACCTTCGAGGGAGGACCAGCAGAAATTCCGACGCCCGAGCCCCACCCTTGGAATGAGTCTAAGGAAACTTTGGGGAAGAAGGCGACTTCAGCGGTGACGCCGACTGCGGCATTGGTAATGCCTTGCGGACCAATAAACCAATACTTTCCGCCATTACCACGTAGATCCGTGACGCCCATTAGCCCAACTTGCAAGCCAGCGCCGACGCCTCCGCCCAGCGTGATTTGATAGCCCAGATAGAAATGTTCGTCATTCACTCCCCGTGATTGGATCATGGCGAATTGGGGAACCAGGCCAAGGCTCATGAGTTTACTGTCCATCGTTGCCACCGAGTCGCCACAAAAGTTACCGGCGCTAAAGATCGCATCGAGCTTGCCTTTGGAGGCGTTCATAAATGCCGCAATTTTCTTGAGCTCCGGAATTTTCGCTTGGTGAGCTTGAAGATTTTGAGTGACTTTGGCAATCAGCTGGTCATGAAAGGCTTTGTCATTGTTGAAGCGATCTTGGGCGCTCTTCTTTTTACTTTGTATGGTGGGAATCATGTTTTTCATAAACCCGGCGACCGCTTTGCCGCCCTTGATTAACCCGACCGTCGTGTGACAAGCGGCAATTTTGGCCAATTGTGCGGTCTTCGCGGCAGCGGCTTTCGCTGCAGCCGCAGCAGCCTTGGCGGCTTGTTCTGCCGCTTGCTTGGCTTTCAAGGCAGCAACTTTGGCTGCATTCGCTGCCTGCCGGGCTTTGGCAGCAGCAGCCCGTCTGGCCTTCTCCGCGGCCGCTCTGGCTCTGGCGGCGGCTTTCTTCGCGGCGTCAAAGAGGCCTCGTGATTGGATGCCACTATAGGTGCCGGTGGCCACCATGCTGGTTCCGTCAGGATTGAGGTATTGGATGACGTGTACGTCTAATTCATCTGGTTCACTGCCCGGGGTAGAAATGACGATTGGCACTTCCACCTTCACTTCATGCGTCCCTTTTTGGGCTTCAACCAGCAAGGCGTCCCGGCGTTCGGTTCCTGGAATGAGCCGAAGCCACTCTTCTGCAGGTTCTACCGAATAGTCGCCCGGTTCAGCGACGACATCACTGCCATCTGTCCCGAGCAAATGTATAGCCTGGTCGAGGGTGATCGTGGTGGTTTCATCCGGCACCGACGCCAGTGCAGGGAGAGTTGGACTGACTAGTGCGCAAGTGAGGATGAAGGCGAGAAACCGTTTGGATAGAGGGACATTCATGATGGCGGCCTTTCTGTATGAAGATGAGGGGAAAATAACTGTTGTTACCTGATAAGTCGTGCTCAAGGTGGAGATGGTTCACCCGTTGAGGTGGATATTCTGAAAAGCCTGAGTTGTCTAGGGATGCCCTATAAAACGGAAACGATGCTGGAAAGTCAACATTAAGAAGGGGTTTTGATAGTGAACATGCGGGGAACTAAAAACTCCGGCCTGGCTCTTATGAAAAAGAGCCAGGCCGGAAAAGAAAGGGTTTCTCACTGCGTTCAGGAGTTAGTATTTCCAGGAGTAATCCCAGCTGACGGCAATATCGCCAAACATCTTGGCGGGTCCGACACCGGCTCCCCCTCCAAGACCAAAACCTTGAAATTCTTTAAATTTCTCATCAAACATCACATCCGCGTTGACGGTACCGACTGTGCCCAGCGATCCACCAACACCCCAGCTTCCGCCTGTGAACCCTTCTAACGTGGATTTAGGCCAAAATGTGACCTGCGCTGCGCCGCCGCCGCCAGCAATCACACCGCCTTGGGCACCAAGGAACCAATATTTTCCACCATTGCCTTTGAAGTCCGTTACACCAGTGAGTCCTCCAAGGATTCCCACACCCAACCCGGCATCAATTGTAATGGAATAGCCCATATAGAAGTGAGGGGTTTCACCGCCACGGCTTTGAATGAGGGCGAAATTTGGGACCAACCCTAAATTTTTCAGTTTACCGTCCATGGCGCCAATGGAATCGCTACAAAAGTTTTTGGTGCTGAAAATGGCGTCCAGCTTGGCTTTGTTCGCCGGATTTTTCATCCAGTCCTGAATTCGTTGCATTTCAGGAATCACGTGTTGATTGGCATTGATGCCCGCAGTGATTTTTTTTGCAATTTGGTCTCGAAATGCAGCGTCTTTGGAGAGTTTGTCCTTCATGTCTTTTTGATTTTTTTTGCCCTTCGGAACCAAATTGGTCATGAACTGTGCGACGGCTTTTCCGGCTTTCATGGCGCCGACCGTGGTGTAACAGGCGGCGATTTTGGCTCCAGTCCCAACTTGTTTCCCGGCCCACTTCATTCCCTTCCAAGTTTCATTGGCGCCGATGACGATCCCTTTCCCCGCTTGGCCAGCCGCCCATTTGGTGGCGGAGACTCCTTTTTTGACACCTGCTCCAACTATTTTGGCACCTTGTTGGGTCGTTTTGCCGACCTGCTTGGCCGCTTGATTCACTTTTTTGAACGCGCGGGTTTTTTGCACCTTCCTATAATTTGTGTTCACCGTCTTTTTGGCTTTGTTAAAGGTCTTTTTGAGCCAGCCACGGGTTTGAATTCCGCTATAGGAACCGGTGGCTTCAAGACTCTGACCATTCGGTAACAGCAACATAAGATAGTGAAAGTCTAATTCTTTAGGGGTGGTTCCGGGGAAAGAAAGAGCCAGGAAGTTTTCTAAGTCGGTATCATGTGTCCCTTGTTGAGCTTCAATACTAATCAAAGGATTCTGTGAGTCTTCACCCGGAATGAGTCGAATGGCCTTTTCAAAGGCTTCGGCGGTGTACGTGCCTGGCTGAACTGCGATGGGACTGCCATCTGGCGCGGTGAAATGGACGGGCTTGTCAAAGGTCACCAGGGATGGATCGATAAATTCCAGGTTCTCAGCCGTTGGCTCCATGGTTCCTCGAGAGATGACCTCCGGGGCACGTCCCAATGCCTGAAGCGTCTTTCCATCTGGATAGTACAGGACGAGAAGGTGAGACTTGGCGGCTTCGTCATCTTCGCTGGAGATAAACACAACGGCGGGCGCAAGGAGCTTCGTAGAATGCGATCCTTCGTAGGCTTCAATGGACAGAGCTTGAGAATCGCTGCCGGTTAAGATCAATTGGTCGTCTCCTGCCTTCACCGAATAGTCTCCGGCAGAAACGAGGACATCCTCCCCTTCAAGATCTTGAAATTGCACCGTTTTTTCCAATGTGACAGACAGCGAATCGGGAGATTCGGAAGCCTGGGCTTGGAATACTGGGCTCAAAAGAGCACCAGCGAGTAAGACACTCAGAAATTTTTTGGAGAGAGAGGCATGCATGAGGTTTTCCTTTCGCATCGTTGTAAAAAAGTTTGCGGATAGTGGTTGTTACCTGATGAGTCGCACTCAAGGGGGATATGGTTCACCCATTCAGGTAGATATTCTGAAAAGCCCGTATTGTTTTGGGATAGCCCATGAAACGGGATTTCTGTCGGCATGTCAAGAAAAGAAGGGGGTTTTGGAGAAGCGAGGGGGTAGACGAAAACATGGCCGGGTGCGGTTTAAACAGCACCCGGCCTATTGGCGGGGGTATTAATTTTACAGCCCCCACGCCCATGAATGGGCTAGTGAACCGCCGCCTCTGACCCCTAGCGAAATGCCAACGCCATCAAATTTAAAATCATCAGTCAGAGACAGGGCCAATCCTGCCCAGTAGTTGGCAGCTCCACCCCAGGATCGACCTTCAAAGGCGTCAAGTTTTTGGACCGGTGGGTGAATCATGATTGTGCCTCCAACGCCTGCATCAATGCCTGCCCCCACACCAAAAGAGAAGTACCAACGATGTTGGCCTTCATAGTTGGTCGCATACACGAACACGGGCTGAATGCCACCCCCAACAATAATACTTGCCCCAATCTCATAGCTCATGAAGCAATGATTGCATAGGAGGGGAACGCCTCGACTGCGAATGGCGGTTTGTGTTGGGGCCTGTCCGGTTTCGCGGGTATAAGTCCCCCCCGCGAACTGGAAGCCGGTAATCTGTCCATTACTGATGACGAGTTTGAACTCCCGCAAGCCCTGGGCATAGTAAGGATTATCAGGCCCTGTGAGGAGTCGTTGGTTGGCCAGATCCGGGGTCAAGCCCCAACTGGCTCCGGCCTTGTTCGTCCAGCGTAGGCGGTCGCCATCCGGCACGATCGAGCCCATATGCCAGCCGTTTTGCACTGGATTGCGCTGGTAAGACCCCGGCACCATCGCCACGGTGATTTGGGGCAGCACTTGGGGTTTTACTTGGACCGGTGCTGCAGACTGCACGGAGGCAAAATTCGGGACCAACCCTAATTGCTTGAGTTGCTGATCCATGACGCCATGTGAGCCGCTGCAGATGTTGCTGGCGCTAAACAGGTCGTCGATCGTCCTTTTGTTCTTGGGGTTCTTAAAGAAATCTGCAATTCGTTGAACCTCTGGAAGGACAGATTTATATTGTTTGAACGCAGCTTCGGTTGTTTTCTCAATGCCATTACGGAAAACGGAATCGGTTTTAAGTTTTTGGGACACTTCGGAGAATCCTTGTTTGAGGATCTCAAGGGGTTTGAGCATGAACGGAAGAATTTTATTCCCCCCTTTTATTGTTCCAACCAGCACCTTGCAGCCTTGACTGGCGGCAAACCGCGCAACCTCCTT
>JAOUNC010000182.1 GCA_029881175.1 Nitrospirota bacterium
GCACGTGGCGTAGGCCTTGGGGGAGCATCATGATGGATCCAATTGCTCCTGGCCTACATAGGAAGAAAAGATTAGAGAACATTTCTTGGCAAGGAGATCGGCATCAATTGGCTTGAGTACATAGTCCTTTGCACCGAGTTCGATGGCCTGAATCAATTTGTTTTTGTTGAGTTCTGCGCTCATGGCAATGACAGGTATATTCGGAAATTGTTCCTTGACCTGTTTTAGCATGGTTAACCCATCCATGACCGGCATTTGGATATCCATCAGAATTCCATCAACGGCCATTCTTTCAAGTATTGCCACTCCCTCAGCCCCATTCCCAGCCACTGTCACGTAGAATCCTAAAAACATCAGTCGATCTTGCAACATAAGACTGATGTCTTCTTCATCTTCGACGACCAAAATGGAGAGTGCCACGTCTAGAACCTCATTCAACTTCATAAAACAATTTCATCTTTTTTTAAAAGATACTCGTAATAGCCATAAAGGGACTATTCGTACTTTGGGCTTATTGTCTAAATTTTTCGTAAATATTCAACTGAGTCACGGGTTGTGATTTCAAATGATTGCATGAGTGGGTCGGTGATCTGAAAGGCCATCCTTTCGGGGGTTGGCTGAAAGGTGCATGGGTTTCTTGCGCCAGGAGCGAATGGATCTCGGAGGGATTGAGGAATGAAAATCGCGAGGGGAAGGTATTTGAAGCTAGAAACGGGAATTGAGCGCGAAAAAGCTGTGCAAGCTATTTATCCTAAAAACGGCAGTTGCTGTTGTGAAACACCGCCTATGCTTTGACAAGCTCAACACGAACGGTTTTTGACACATTCACCCAAATGGTGAAGTGGCCGTTCGCCCTGAGCAGCCTGCGGAGTGGGCGTGTCGAAGGGTTCAGAACCTGCCAACTGCCTGCCGTTTTTAGGTTTATGTGCAGAGGAAATTTTACAACTCGTGGTCACCTTACGGGTGATAAGAGATTTTAACAGTTTTCTAGGTGCGTGAAGAGGTTGTGGAGACTTTCGTGATTCAACAACGGTTTTTAGGTTGAATGGGCAAATAGCCTAGGAGCTCTCGTTTTGTACATCATGGGCAAAACGATATCCAACCCCTGGATCAGTCAGAATGTATTTGGGACGTGCAGTATTCCGTTCGAGTTTTTTTCTCAGTTGCCCGATGAATACGCGAAGATATTGAGCTTGATCGGCATAGGCCTCGCCCCAAATCGCGGTGAGCAGCGTTCGGTGCGTGAGGACCTTCCCGATGTACTGAATCATATATTTCAATAGATCAAATTCTGTCGGGGTGAGCTTGACAGATTTGCCCTCGACTTGTACTTCTCGTCGTTCAAAGTTGACGGAGAGCCCCCCACTTTTGAACACGGGTTCCGTCCCTGACAACATAATAGTTCTTCGCAACGCTGATTTGACCCTGGCTGCCAATTCGTCCATGCCAAACGGTTTGGTGACGTAATCATCAGCCCCGTATTCAAGAGCCTCTACTTTTTTGCGTTCATCACCAATTGCTGAGAGGACAATGATGGGGATGGGGGATCGTTCACGAATCCGACGAGTGAGTTCTATTCCATCCATCGCAGGAAGCACTAAATCCACAATGACCACATCCGGCTTTTGACGAACGATTGCTTCCAACGCTTCCTCTCCCGAAGCAGCCGTCGTCACGTCATAGTTCCTTTTTTCTAGATTGGTCTGTAATGAGTGACAGATTTGAGGTTCATCATCCACTACAAGTATTCGGGCGCCTTGACTCATAATTCATGTTGCGACTTATGTCGTCCTTCAAGTGAAAAACTAGGCATGGATTCAGTTATTGGTATGGTAAAGGCGATCGTCACCTCTTGTCCAATCGAGTCAGCCCAAATTCGGCCGCCGTGAGCTTCGACAATCCCTTTGCAGATTGCCAAGCCAAGGCCAGTGCCACGAATGGGTTGTGTGCGGGGTGGTGGTCGACGATAAAAGCGATCAAAAATACGCTCCAAATCCTGTGGTTGAATAGGTTCTCCCATATTGGATGCCTCGACCGTTATCTGTTGAGCTTCCACGCGGACGTGGATTCGAATTGGTGAGGCCGGCGATGAATATTTCACGGCATTATCAAGCAGGTTAATGAGAACTTGCTGTATTTCCACTGCGTCGACAAAAATCGGAGGAATGTTTTCAGGAATAGATATTTCTATGTTTCGAGTATCTACTGTTTGTGCCGTACGACGGAGAGCTCCCTCCACTAGATCCTCCAGTAGATGCCATTCTTTGTGAGGGATGAGCGTTCCCGCCTCAATTTGAGACATATCTAAAAGATTATTAACAAGGTGACTCATATAGTTGATCTCTCTATCAATCCCCTTAAGAACATCTTCTCGTTCCTGGTCCGTACTGACGGAGTCATTCCCTATTATACTCGAAACCGACCCTTTCATGGCGGTGAGTGGAGTGCGCAGTTCATGGGACACCGATGCGAGCAAAGCTGACTTGAGTTCATCACTCTGGCGAAGAGCTTCAGTTTCCTTCGCCTCGCTTTGCCGGAGACGTTCTTCAGTCTGTTTCCGTTCAGTGATATCTTCACAGACAATTAAGCCCACCGTTTTTCCGTCCTCCCCTTGAATCGTTCGTGCAACTTCTCTTACCCATAGTACGCTTCCATCTTTCCGCTGCTTGCGTAGTTCCCAAAAATATAATCTCCTGGAACCTTGGAGACAGGCATTAAAATGCTCTTGGGCAAGAGGCTTGTCATCTTCAAGAAATACTCCAATGACGGGCTGTCCAATGAGTTCCTCAACCGTATAGCCCAGTTGTTGAGCGCCAAATTGATTTACGGAAAGGATCTCCCCATCTTGAGCAACGGTGAAATACATAGACGGGTTGTCCTCATATAACGTTCGATAACGTTCTTCACTCTCTTGCAGGGCTTTCTCAGCGAGCTTCCGGGAGGTAATATCCTGAACCATCGCAATATGCTGACGAGAATCTGAGGCTTCCAACCACAATGGTACGCAAGTCAGATTGACCCAAATGATTGCACCGTTTTTTTGAATGTATCGTTTTTCCAGTTGAAAGTTTGTGACTTGTCCAGTCAGCAGTCGCTGCATGTGATCCATGTTAGCTTGAAGATCATCCGGATGCGTCAGCTCCTGGAAGGTCCGATCGAGCATTTCCTGCTGTGAGTACCCTGTAATATCGCAATATTTCTGGTTGATTTGAGTGAATTGCCCACTGAGTGAATCCAACGTAGCGATACCAGTGGGGGCTTGCTCATAAATGGCTCGAAATTTTCTCTCGCCTCTCCGAATAATTTTTTCTGTTTCTAGGCGTTCCAATTCGGCCTTTTTCTGTTCAGTAATATCTTGTGAAATGCCCAAAAGATATTGAGGCGTTCCATGGTTATCTAAGATCGGAATTTTTTTGGTATGCAGGTATCGTGTTCCATGACTGTTGGTGTAAATAATCTCTTCAGGAATATCCAAAGAATTTTTATTTGCCAATACTTCATGATCTTTGGTGGTAAAAAAGGTTGCCTGTTCTTGTGGGAAAAAATCATAGTCCGTCTTCCCGATCAAGCTATCACGTGAACGGCCAAGGAGCTCCTCTCCGGCTTTGTTGAAGCGGAGAAATCGAAGATTTTTCGCATCTTTAACGAAAATCATATCGGGAATGTTCTCGACGATGGAGTTTAAAAATAATTCACTTTCCCGCAAGGCGGATTCTGCGCGCGTTCGTACCAGAATTTCTTTTTCGATTTTCCTGCCGTCTCGAATTCCTTGCCTGGTGATATAAATCCCTAACAAACCGACAAAAAGAGCGATGATGGCCTCCCACTTCACCATAGTCGCCATGATTGATTCAGCATACCTATCCAATTGCTTGACGGCATCATCAGCAATCGCGATTAGGATCGAGTTTCTGGCACGAAGAATTTTTAGCTTCTGGCGAAATTCTGGATGATCAGGTGCTAGCAAAAGAAAATCATCAGCCAACTCTATTATTTCCTTGAAGTGATTCTTTTGTTCATGGAGTTTGAGAAAAATTTTCTCAGTTGGTATTGCTGGTATTGTTTGTCTCTTGCCGGTGTCGAGATCTAGAACCACCGAGCCACCTTCCATGAGCGCATTGAGTGTCGAACGAAGAAGTTCTCTCGTAGACGTATAGTCAGCTGAGACTCCCTGAGAAGTTAAGAACACTTCATTCATGTGCTTTTGGAAAAGCATGCGTTGGCGGCCGGCCATATCGATGAGAATCGCATTCGACTTTTCCTTTTGGATTGTTGCGATGGTGTACATCAACAACCCAAGAAGCACAGTCAAAAACATGACGGTAATGATGGTGAACCGGTGGCTTAAGGTAGCCTTTCTAAGAATGTTGCTGCTAGAAGCTGGGTTCATAGGAGATGTCTCTCGTTAGCCGAATGAAATAATTGAGCCGTATGATTCATCTGCTTTTCTCCATCATAATACTGTGTAGTGGGTGCTCCGCAACTCCCTATGCGAACGGCTAAAAACTGGTCTGGTTGAGGAAAATCTCACATAGCCGATGGTCTAAGTTTCGGGGGGCATTTCACCTGAAGGAATGTAGCAAAATATTCTCGATTGACACTTCCTGAGTTCATCTGTTTCCGAATAAGGGTTGGGGCAAAGCGCAGAGTGGTAAGGCGGAGGAAGCAGAGTATGCATAACCGTGGTGATAGTTGGCGACGGTTCATGATCACTCCGTCACTTCAAGGTTCAGAAATGCCAAACGGACTAGGAAATTCATGGAACAGGTTGTTTCGTAAAGCTGTAGAGCATCTCCCTTTTATCTTCCTGCCTGTATCAAATCAAGAGAAATGCCGGTATAGAGCGAACCGGAATCGATCAGGAGGAACCTCTTCGCCCTTTTTCTAGGTAAGTAGGTATAATACGAGTGGCTCTTTTTAACGTTTTGTCTGTGAGGAAGTAAGATGCATCGCCTGGTTTCTTTGCACGCATGTGTGATCTCGAGTGTTCTTGCTCTCATTATCCTGTGTGGATCTCAGTCAGCCTGGTCGTTCTCGATCCGTGAACCTCAAGCATCCAGTGTGTACCAGGCTGGGCAACACATGTCGGTTGCCCTAGACTTACAGAATCTTCCCGGTGTGACCAAAGTCCATTACTATTGGTATGGGGAAGATGAAGACATGCTGAAGACATCGGGCGAGGAAAAGGTCGTCCTTGTTGCGACGGCAAAAAGCAGCCCTCCCTTCGGCGGTAATATTTTGGTACCTCAAGAGGCGATCGGGAGGTATCGGCTGCTTGCGGTGGCCGAACAAGGCGGAAGGCAATCGAAACATCAAGCCTTGGCCATTTTCGATGAAGTCCTGATCACTATTGAACCGGATGCCCAGCTTCTGGACATCGATTTTCAAACGGATAAACCGCTTCGATTTGGGCGGGCCGGAGGGGTTCGCGTGTATGACCAATTAGACTCGTTGGGAACGACCTTTGAGTTGCCGGTGATGGGGGAATTCTCTGACGGCGTCATTCGTGCGATTCGGCGGCAGACCACAGGGACGACTTATCACTCAAGCAACGAGCAGATCATAACCGTCAACCAGGATGGCGTTCTTCGTCTGATGGGAAATGGGAAGACTACGCTCACAGTGAACAATCGCAATCAAGCAGCCACATTAAGCATTCTCGTTGAGATTAATGAGGAACCCAATCAACCACCGGTTTCAAATGCAGGTGCTACGCAAACGATCTCCGCTGGAGAACGAGTGACCTTAAATGGCTTGGCGAGTTATGACCCCGACGGTGGCTCGCTTCAGTACCACTGGGCACAAGTGCGCGGGAGCAAAATTCCGCTTCTTGATCCGTATTCGGCACAAGCCAAATTCTTGGCCCCTTTTGTGTCAGAAGAACGAACCTTCCGATTTAAACTCCGTGTGACTGACATCAAAGGCGCCGACAGTCAAGCATCCTACGTCGATGTCATCATTCAGCCGTAGCGCGTCACCTGGGGAGCCCTGACACCCAAGAAAAAACTGATGCTCAATCTGAGAAAGAGATGGTGTTCAGACAGCATGATCGTGGCAGCCCTGATGGTGCTCACTCTGCTGATGGCCTGTGTGGGGAAGTTTGAGACAAAACCCGCATTGACCGCC
>JAOUNC010000003.1 GCA_029881175.1 Nitrospirota bacterium
GATACTGGACGAATGTCGGTACAGCGCGATAATAATCGCTAAACCAACAGCGACCTCTGCCGCAGCCACAGTCAAGGCGAAAAACACAAAGACCTGACCGGACAGATTCCCCAGATAGGAAGAAAACGCCACGAAATTAATGTTCGTGGCATTCAGCATCAACTCAACGGATAAGAGAATGATAATGATATTACGCCGAATGAGGACGCCGACAAGCCCGATAGAAAAGACAATGCCGCTCAACACGACATAATAGCTGACAGGAACATCCATTAACTCTTGACCTCCAAAATACCTTTTTTTGTCAAGATCACGGCACCAACCATGGCCACAAGCAAGATGAGCGAAGCCAGTTCAAATGGAAACAGGTACGTGGAAAACAACAATTCTCCAATCGATTCAGTGTTCCCTCCCGTGAGTTCCAATGCAGGGTCAGCGGCAGGAGAACTTTTCCCAAGCGTCGTCTCCCCTTTCAATACCAGCAAGACCGCTTCGGCAAAGAGCACACACCCCAGAAATACTCCGACAAGGAGTTGACGATGAAAATGTTCTTCTCGTTTCAAATTCAGGAGCATGACCACAAAAAGGTATAACACCAAAATGGCCCCTGCGTAGACCAATATTTGAATGATCGCTAAAAACTCGGCATGTAACGTCACGAACAGGCCGGCCACATGAAAAAACATGACCAACAATGCCAACGCACTATAGATGGGATTTTTGAATGCGACGACCATCCCCGCGGTTGCGACAATAATCCCGGCAAAATAAAAAAAGGCAAATGTTCCCATAACTCGTGATGACAAAGACGAAGAATCAGGCTTCCTTTTGCGGAATATCTTTAAACCCTACATTGAAATACGCCACATTCGGATGTTGGAACTCCAACCGTTTTTCTCTGACTGGAAAATTCCGGTCACCAATAGCCAAAAGTTGCTGTTTATTCAGTTGAAGTTGCCGTTTATCATAAACAGCCCATTCATACTCCTGGGTCATCCCTAACGCATCAACGGGGCAGGCTTTCACGCATAACCCGCAAAATAAGCAACGAGTCATGTCCATGTAATATTCCTTGGAATACCGCTTGGTGGGCTCTCCAGGCACCTCCGAACTCACCACACGGATGACCCGCGACGGACAGGCCGCTTCACACAGATCACATCCCACACATTTTTCCGTCCCGTCATCATAACGCAACAGCGCTAACATCCCGCGGTAATTAGACGGAAGGGCTCTCTTCTCATGCGGGTATTGCAACGTAATTGGCTTATAATGCAGAAGATGTGACATGGTCGCTTTCATCCCCAAGAGGATCTCATAAAACGTGAGAGTCTTTATCCATTCTTTGAGATTCATTGATCCTGGCTCTCAATCATCATCAAGGGAAAATATACTCAACAATGGCTGTCAACACGATATTGCCCAGGGCAATCGGCAACAGCACTTTCCACCCAAATCGCATCAATTGGTCATACCGCAATCGAGGCAACGTGGCCCGCAACCAGAAAAACAAAAAGAGGAACCCATAGACCTTAAACGTAAACCAGAACATTCCCGTCAACCAATGAAGAGACTCAGGTCCCTGCAGAAACTCAAAAGGCGCATGCCACCCACCAAAAAACAACACCGTGGCCACACAGGACACCAAGATCATATTGCCGTATTCTGCCAGGAAGAAGAAGGCGAACCGCATGCCGCTATATTCGGTAAAGAACCCGGCCACTAATTCACTTTCCGCTTCGGGTAAATCGAATGGGGTCCGATTGGTTTCGGCAACAGCTGAAATAATGAACACCACAAAGGCTATCGCTTGAGGAAAGGACCCCCATGCGAAAAAGTACCAATTCCAAAATCCACCGGCTTGCGCATTGGTAATCGTAACCAGGCTCAAGGAGCTCGAAAGTAGTAATACGCCAACAATCGAGAGCCCCACATTCAATTCATAACTGATCAATTGCGCAGCTGATCGTAACCCGCCAAGCAAGGAATATTTACTATTCGAAGACCACCCGCCAAGAATAATACCGTAGGCACCAATAGATGCAAACGCGAGAATATACAAAATACCGATATTGATGTCCGTAATGACAAAGGGTTTGAAGTTGACACCACCGACATCAACGGTCCAATCGGGTCCGAAGGGAATGACGGCAAAGCCAATGAGGGCAGGCACTAACGACAAGACCGGCGCCAGGCTAAACATAAACTTATTCGCTCCGGCCGGAATGATGTCTTCTTTGAAAAAGAGCTTTAAGCCATCGGCCACGGGTTGCAAAATGCCATAAGGCCCGACCTCCATTGGTCCCATCCGGTCTTGCATCCAACCCAATACCTTACGCTCTAGCAATGTGAGCAAGGCCACCGTCAAGAGCACAGCCACCATGACAGCGCCAATTTGGCCTAACGTTAGGGCTAATCGAATACCCGTATCCATGACGGATTCACTCCTCTCCTCTATAAATCAACATGCACTTAGAGCGCCTCAGGCCCCGCTCACTTTTTCAAGGCGAACGCGAGTCACCTTGCAAGAGGGCACCTGCGTCTCCGGATCAACAGTATACGGCAATAATCGGCGAATCTCTTCATCAAAATGTTCAGGGAACACTGCCACGCCTTGTGGAATACGCTCACGAATGCCAACCGGGGCCATGACGTCACCCAAAGCATTGCTCACTTTCACGGTGTCCCCGTCACTCAAACCACGTCGAGATGCCTCTTCAGGATGCAGATAGATCTTGCCTTTGGCTTCGACTTGCAGCAATCCTTTGGCTTTCCGGGAAAATTTTCCAGAATGAAACAACGACTGTGAGACTTGCAATGTCAGGTAATCAGCAGCATCAGGTGAATCGATAGCCGGCAATTGATACCGCGTAGCGACATCCCGCTGATAATCTGCCGTGACATATCGGGCAATGGCAGTGGCATCAGGCTGTGCGGGCAACGGGGCAAGCCCTAACGTTCGTGTGCCGGGAAGAAGATTCCGAATTTCTTTGCCGATTTCCTTGACGTCTCCATATTCCATCGGGTCATTCATCATCACCGAAAGCGCCGAAAAAATCTCCCAATCCGGTCGGCTGTCACCAACCAAATCGATGGCACTTCGCACTAACTGAATATGGCCTTCCGTGTTCGTAAAGGTCCCGTCTTTTTCAGCATAGGAACAAGCCGGCAGGACCACATGCGCCTGTTGGGCCGTTTCAGTCAAAAACAACTCCTGGCACACAAGAAATTCGAGTTTCTCTAACGCCGTATGAATGCCCGAGGACGGAGGCAAGGAAGCCAGCGGATTTTCCCCAACCACCAACAACGCCTTCAACTTGCCCTGTTTGGCATCTTCAATCATCTGTGGCAATGAGGAGCCAGCTGTGTCGGGAAGCGGACGACCCCACGATTGCGACAACGCTTCTCGCGCTTCAGCATCACCCAGGGATGTTCCACCAGGCAAGACTGCCCCAATCCCGCCCATTTCAAAGGCCCCTTGATCGTTGTTTTCTTCGGCCAAGGGAGCAAGACCGCAGCCAGGCTTTGTGAGCTTACCCGTCAGCAATAAGAGGTCGAGCAAATTCATGGTCATACCAAATCCACCTTGAGACCTTAGGACACCGGGCCCCACAAGAATAATCACTTTTTGGCCCTGACCAAAGACTTGAGCAGCTTGAGCATACGAATCTGAATCCATTCCAGTTTGGGCATGAATGGCTTCCCACGAAAGCGCTTGCAGATTGGCCGTGATGTCATTGAAATAGGATTGCGCCTTGACTTGCAGTTCGACATCAAGAATTTGCTGATCAACCACAGCTTTCAGCAGACCCAAAATCGCTGCAGCATAGGCCGTCGGTTTGACAGCGAAATGATGTTGCGCCAGGTTCGAGATATTGCTGAGGCTCCCAATGGCTGGCACTAAGGCTTCAATCGTGATGAGCTTGGCACCTCGCCGTTTCACCGCTTCTTTGACCTTTAAACCGGTAATGGGATTGGTTTCCGTAATGTTCGTCCCTACGAGTAACAAAGTATCTGCCGCTTCAATATCGTCAAAGCTCACCGCCCAACGATGGGTGCCTTGCACCCGTTGCATGGCATGCACGCCATTCAAATGACCATACCGCACGCTACTATCAATCCGATTGGTCCCAACCACGACCCGCATGAATTTCTGAAAGACATAGACGTCTTCATTGGTACATCGCCCAGAGATCAACCCGCCAATCGCATCAGGACCGTATTTGGCCTTAATATCCAACAATCGCTGTCCTACGAACTCCAACGCTTCTTCCCATTGCACAGCTTTGAAAGCCTGTCCATCACGAATCAAGGGTGAAGTCAATCGATCGGGATGTTCACTCACATGATAACCAAAGTACCCGCGCGCACAGAGATCGCCATTATTTCGACCAGCGCCTTGTGTGGAATTAATTTCAATAAGGGCATTGTCTTTGGTTTGGAAGGTGATTTGACAGCCATCGCCACAATACCCACAGACCGAGTCGGTCCTCTTCAGCATCCACGGACGAAATTCATACATGGACAGTCGGCTGGTAATGGCTCCGACAGGGCAAATCTGAATACACCCTCCACAAAATTCGCAATCCAAATCATGGGCACCAAAGGATTTGATTTCCGTTAACGTCCCGCGCCCTACCGGCGCGAGGGCTTTCACATCCATCACCTGATCACAATACCGCACACACCGCAAACATTGAACGCACCGATTCATTTGCGTCTCAATCAGCGGACTAAAATATTCTTTTTGAAAGACCCGTTTCAGTTCTTTGAACCGACTGGTCGTCGCCGTGTATTCATGGGAAAAATCCTGCAGGTCGCAGCGTCCGCCCTGATCACAGACCGGACAATCCAGCGGATGATTGGCAAGGATAAAATCTAAGACTGATTTCCGCGCCTCCTGGGCCTGGGCAGAAGAAGCCGATTTCACCACCATCCCTTCCGCCACCGGCGTGCTGCATGAGGTCTGCAATCGCGGCATCTTTTCAATTTCCACAAGACACATGCGGCAATTGGCATCCGGCGACAACTTCGGGTGATAACAAAAATGCGGAACCATGACCCCAACCTGACGCGCCGCTTCAATCACCAACGTACCTTTAGGCACCTTGGCCGTCTTCCCATCAATGGTCAACGTAATCATGTTTTTTGTGATAGATGGTGTCGCCATATTCTTGTGACTCAAAGTGTCAGCATGGGAATTTCTTTATTCCGGGGCATCGTGGCTTGGGCTTCACAAATTAAGGCCTCATACTCATGGCGAAAATATTTAATCGTACTTTGAATGGGGCCAACCTCCGCTTCTCCAAACGCACATACCGTTCGACCAGCAATGTTTTTACAGAGATCACTTAACAACTCAATATCTCCATCACGCCCTTGTTTGTTCCAGATTCGCTGGATCGTTTGCACTAGCCAAGAACTGCCTTCACGACATGGCGTACATTTCCCGCAGGATTCATGATAGAAAAACTCCATCAACCGTAACGCCGCCCACACCATACTGGTGCCTTCTTCCATCACGGTCACACCACCGGACCCTAGCATAGACCCGGCCATGGCCACGGCTTCAAAATCCATTTTGACATCCAAATGCTCCGGAGTCAGAAACGGCGCGGACGCCCCGCCAGGAATAAACGCTTTAATCGGTTTATCCGATCGCATCCCTCCCCCGATGTCATAAATAAATTCACGGAAGGGAATACCCATGGGCACTTCATAATTGCCTGGGCGCTTCACATGGCCGCTTAGACAAAAAACCCTGGTGCCACAACTTTTCGGCGGAGACCCAATCCCCGCAAACCATTGGCCACCGCGATTGATGATGTGAGGGATGTTCGCCATGGTTTCGACATTATTGACCACTGTTGGCTTTTGATAAAGCCCATGGGTAGCAGGAAACGGGGGCTTAAACCGAGGCATGCCCCGCTTGCCTTCTAATGATTCCAGGAGAGCCGTTTCTTCGCCACAGATATAGGCACCCGCACCGGCATGAACATAAACCTTGATCGTCCGTCCACTACCCAAGACATTCTCCCCAAGATATCCACCGGCATTCGCTTCATGAATGGCCTTCTCGAGAATGCTTGCCCCAAGCCTAAACTCTCCTCGGATATAAATGTAGGCCGTCTCGGCACCAATCGCAAAACAGGTAATGGCCATGCCCTCTAACATTTGATGGGGATCGCGCTCCATCAACTGTCGATCTTTAAAGGTGCCAGGCTCGCTTTCGTCAGCATTACAACAAAGATATTTCGGCCCAGGATGATCTTTAGGAATGAACCCCCATTTCACTCCGGTGGGAAAGCCCGCACCTCCCCGCCCCCGTAGGCCGGATTTTTTTACCTCTTCAATCACCTGATCCGGCTGCATGTCTTTCACGACTTTGCGAAAAGCTTGATAGCCACCAGCCTGCTCATATTCCGCCAACGACCCGGTATAGCCGGGCTGCTCCATATTCTTCAGAAGGATTTTTTCGTACTGGGACATAAAATTTTCCAAATACGTCAGTTCATGGCTTGGCCACAGGCAATGGATACATAAACGGGCCGCTTTTCAAAGGGCAGTTCCCATCCCGCGCCAAGTCATCCAACACGCGGCCGACTTTTTCTTCGGTTAATTGTTCATAATAATCATCATTCACTTGCATCATAGGACCGGTTCCACACGAGCCCAAGCATTCCACGACACTGAGCGTGAATGTCTTATCGGGAGTGGTTTGCCCCGGAGCGATATTGAGTTTCTTGGTAATCCACGTCACCACTTCATCCGATTTGACTAACGCACACATAAGCGATTTACAGACTTGAAGATGAAACTTCCCGATCGGCTTGAGATTGAACATCGTGTAAAACGTGACGGTCTCAAATACCTGAGGCGGCGTTAATTCCAAAACCTTCGCAATATCCCGCATGGCCGGTTCACTCACGAACCCTTCCTCCCGTTGCGCCAAATTCAACAGAGGCAGAAGCGCTGACCGTTTCACGGGATAGCGGGAAAGAATATCTTCAACTTCTTTTTTGAATTTCGTTAAAAGCATCGCTGTTCTCGTAAGGCGTTAGGCGTGAAGCGAATGAAAAATAACTTACAGTCTTTTTCGCCTTACGCCTTATCCTTCACGTCTTGATTAGCGGTCACATTCTCCCATCACGATATCGTAGGTCCCAAAAATTGTGATGATATCGGAAATTAAATACCCTCGCGCCATATAATCAAACGCGCCCATATGGATAAACGATGGAGAGCGAATTTTCAACCGATACGGTCGTGAACTCCCATCGCTGATGACGAAAAAACCCAATTCGCCCTTCGGCACTTCAGTTCCACAATAGGTTTCGCCCTTCGGGGGCTTAAACCCTTGGGTAAAAATAATGAAATGATGTATGAGGCTTTGCATGTCTCGCATGACTTCTGGTTTGGGAGGTGGAATGACTTGAGCATCGACAGCCAGAATCGGCCCCTCAGGCAACTGATCCAGGCATTGCTCAATGATGCGGGCACTTTGCCACATCTCTTCCATCCTTACCCAATACCGATCATAGGTATCACCGTCCTTGCCAAGCGGCACTTCCCATTCCACTCGATCATAGACTCCATAGGGTTCGAGCTTACGAATGTCATAGGCCACCCCTGACCCGCGAAGCACCGGTCCCGTGAGACCAAAGTTGATCGCATCTTCGCCGGAAATCACCGCCACACCCTTTGTGCGCGCCACCCAAATACGGTTTTTCTGGAGAAGTGTGTCATATTCTCGAATATGGGCCGGAAAGGTTTTCAAAAACTCGCGCAGCGTGGCAAGAATTTCTGGGGTGAGATCGGCATCGACACCCCCAATCCGATAATAGTTGAGGGTCAAACGCGCCCCGCAGAGTTTCTCGAAGAGATCCAGCAAAACTTCGCGCTCGCGGAAGGTCCAAAAAAATACGGTCATGGCCCCGATGTCCAAGGCTTGAGTCCCCAACCAAAACAAATGGCCGACGATCCGTTGCACTTCGGCAATAATCGTTCGCACATATTCAGCCCGCTCGGGAACCGTCATCCCAATTAATTTCTCCACAGCCCTTACATAGGCATAGTTATTCGTCATGGCACAGACGTAATCCAGGCGATCGGTATGGGGAAGCACTTGCATATACGTCAGGCCTTCAGCCAGCTTCTCCACCCCCCGATGCAGGTAGCCCAAATCCGGCATAGCCTTAGTGACACGCTCTCCATCTAGCTCTAGGACCACCCGTAACACCCCATGAGTACTGGGATGTTGAGGGCCCATATTTAACAGCATTTCCGTGGTTCGTTTGGTGTCCCCTGGTCGATCATCAGCCATAAATTGGTGTCGCTGATCATCCGGCACTTCGGATTCTGACCATTCCCCAACCGGCTCATCCAGTTTGGGTAGGAAATCAAATCGGCTGCGCCACCCACGGCCTTCAGCCGGAAAATCTTTGCGCAACGGATGCCCTTCCTCATAGTCTTCCGGCATTAGAATTCGCCGAAGATCCGGATGTCCGATAAAGCGGATTCCCATTAAGTCGTACACTTCACGTTCTAAAAAATTGGCGCCGCGCCAAATATGGCTGATCGTGGCAATTTCTGCTGACTCCTCAGATAGGCGGCATTTAATACGAAGACGGGTGCCATGAGGCAAGGAAAGAAACTGATAAATCACCTCAAACCGTTCGGCATCATCAGGGTAGTCAGCAGAGCAAATATCCGTAATATGGTCAAGCGCTAAAGCGGGATCATCATGAAGAAATTGGGCCACATCCCGCCAGTGCTCAGCGTTCACTTGTGCCCATAAATCCCCACGGGCAGGGTCCTGCTCGGCCGAGATGACGGCTTCAGGAAATTTTGCAACCAAGGTTTCCAGAAAAGAATGCATGGGGTTCATGAAACTCAAAACATGCCAATGACAACTCAAGGGAGCGACGAACGCCTACCCTATTTCACAAAATATTTTTCTTGCTGAATTTTCTCTTGTAATTTAATCAACCCATCCATGAGCGCTTCAGGTCGCGGCGGACAGCCTGCAATATAGACATCAACAGGTACGATCTGGTCCACACCCTGCACCACGCTATAACTATTGTAATGATTGCCAGAAGTCGCACAGGATCCCATGGAAATGACATACCGGGGTTCGGCCATTTGGTCATAAATTCGGCGAATCACCGGTGCCATCTTCCGGCAGACCGTTCCGGCCACGATCATCAAATCCGATTGCCGTGGAGAGGCCCGAAACACCCCCGCGCCAAACCGATCAATGTCATAACGGGATGAAACCGACGCGATCATTTCAATCGCGCAACAGGCCAGACCAAATGTCATCGGCCACAAAGCCGATTTCCGACACCAATTGATGGCATAGTCCAAATTGGTCGTAATAATGTTGGGTTCGAGTTGTCGTTCTAAAAAGCTCATTGGGCTGTATCCAAGTTGTCGGGCAGCCATTGTACTGTGAAGCTACCCATCTTTTCTAGGCCTAAAGACCTATCGTGAATTAATCCCAGTCAAGCGCCCCTTTTTTCCAGGCATACCAATACCCCACGATTAAGATGGCTAAAAATAGTCCCATCTCGATAAGCCCGAGTAAGCCCAACTTCTTAAACACCACAGCCCACGGAAAGAGAAACACGACCTCGATATCAAAAATCACAAACAGCATGGCAATGATGTAATACCGCATGGGGAACTGCACCCGCGCATCCATAAACAAGGGGCTTCCACTTTCATACGGCAACAGCTTTTCTCGGTATGGCCGACTGGGTCGGACCACCCACCCCACCAGCAGCGAACCAATCCCGAACAGGGCTCCTAGCACCATAAAGATAATAATCGGGAGATAATTAAAAGGAACCGGCTCACTACCCATTAGAATTCTCCATGAAGACTGTTGTGTGAAGGTTCATGAATCCGTCCATCTCGCGGACAATGGCTTATAGAACATCATCAAAGAATGCACGATAGCGTAACCCTTGAAGGGGCATTGACTCAATCCCTTTGCGTTGAACCAAAACTTTAAAGGTCGTACCCATTCCATGGGGACGCAATAACTGACTCAACGCTTGAACCTCTTTCGATTCGTGGTCATGTCCCTCCACCATCTCCTCCACGCCAAGCCCCATCAGCCAATTGGCCAACGTCGTAAAACCCACCGGCAGCAATCCGCATGCGCTTCCAGACTTGGCCAGAGCTGAAAAATTCACATGGGCCGTCATATCCTGTGCTCCCACGCGAATATAGGGATTTGTGGAGACGGCATGCTGGAAGTAACAGATCAGTGTGCCATCTTTCCGATCAGATGCGTAATAATCACACCCGGTATGACCGTAATCAACGGTGATGGCTATACCACGGCGTAAGATTCGAGCCACCTGAGCCATCCATTGTTCGGCTGCCACATGAAGCTCTGAGACCTGCCCTTCCTGCAGCACGACACCGTGCCGGTCAACATAGTCCTGTAACATCCGAGAAGACAAAGGACCCAATCGCTCCAAAAACTGTCCATTTTCATAATCAACAAAAATTTCCTGCAGATCAGGACGCTTCAAACGCACACGATGAACGGGAAAGGCATCCACCAATTCATTGGAAAACATGACGCCGGTCACCGAATCAGCAGCCAGGTGCTCAACAGAAGACACCCAAGTGAGCTGACTCTCTCCCCAGTGGCCCATAGCCTCTCGAATACGTGACGATTGAAGAGACTGAAGATAGGGACTCCGTTCCACCAGCTGGTAGAACAAACGGTTCAAGAAATCAGGGGCGATTTCCTGACAATGTCGAAGAAAATCTGCCGCAAACGTCCCATTTCCTCCACCCATTTCAACAAAAACAAAAGGGGAGGGATGACCTAATTGAGCATCAATCTCTAAGACCTGGCGAACCAAGGTTTTCGCCACAATAGGGGATAATTCCGGCGCGGTAAAAAAGTCACCCTGCCAGCCGATTCGTTCCCTCGAAGACTGGTCCTGTTCGACAGCCTGGGTCATGTAATATCCATGTCCTTCGTCATACAACGCCAGTTCCATAAAACGAGCAAACGTCAGGGGTCCGCGTAAAGAAATTTCCTCAATAATCTTCTGGATGAGCTTGGGATGACCTGAGAAATGTAAAGAGTCAGATGGCACGAATGGACTATAATCACTCCTTCAATATGCCTATGAGCGGTCGCGTACGATACCCACCTTGTCAGTTCTAAGTCAAGCAAAAGACCTTATAAATAAATCTAAAACCACAATGAATTCAATTGCTTATATGTCAGCACTCAAGAAATCGCAAGAGCACACCCCATCTTGATGCTTCCCTTCCAGAGTACGTTTCACCGGAACGCCTCGAGAAAACCAGAATTTGACAGACCTGAGCATGGAGCAAGCTGTTACGACTAAGAAAAGAAACTCCATGGAGGGACATCCTAAAGTGAAGCGTGCAACTGCCGGCGAAAGGAAAAAGATTGCTGAGCAGCGTGGGGAAATTCTTGAAGAAACAGGTATCTCTACCCCTCTATATTCTGATGGACCCCACAACGATGCAAGCCAGAACCCTGCTGCCCCCCTCACCAATTCACATAGATAGAACATACTGCGAAGAAGAAGCCTTGAAATTCCCAAAAATGTGGGATTTCGCCTATCTACCCTGCAGGCTAAAGTCTGTTCAAAAGATTCCGAAAACATTCGAATCAAGGAAATACAGCCATCAATTGACAGCCGAGTGGAAAAGAACCGTAAGGACAGAAAACAAGGATATCAGGCTGAAAACCAGAGAACATTGAGGGCACAAAACCACAAATAAGACTGGTCGGACTCACAGCTTTGTCTAGATAGCACCTAACGGATTGGAATGCCCTTGCAGGTCCATTCAGTTGTTGGTGCAAACAATGATTCTCAACAAACTTGTTTGCGTTTTTTTTACTCTCAGGAAATAACCCAATCATATGGAAATAACCCAAAATTGCCCGAACCCCGAAGAGACCATCGTAGCCTTTTCAGGCAGATTGGATTTCACAGCTCGAAAGACCTTTCAAGGAGCCATTCAAGAAGCTCGCGTTGAGGGAACGCACCATATCATCCTAGACCTGACTGACGTGACATTCATCGATTGCTCAGCGCTGGGAATCTTAGTCCAGGCCAAGGAAGATCTTGGGCAAGCACAAGCAACGCTATCCCTTATAGCGACTCCTGGACGAGTATTAAATGTGTTACGACTCTCTAATCTCGACAAAATGATCCCCATCATCTCCCCGACCTGAACAGAGGTGCCACTCGTATTCACCTCCTACCAACATAAGATTCTGACACCTTAATATGAGGAAACCGCATACCTAGCGAAAGGATCTTCCCGACCTGCGAGATCTGAAAAATTTTCGGCGAGAAGACCTGGCCCCAACCCACGTTTCTTCGGATGATCACACGATACCTGACAGACTAACCAAGGCTTAGGCATTCAAGATCTAACCGGCATAACCGAATAGAATATCAATCCAAGCCTTCTATACTAGAAATCTGATGTTTGAACTCTCGTCACCCATAAGCAAACTCGCAGCATCGCCTTATCAACCCCGCACACACTTGAGGACCAACCTATGAATACTGAAAAATTTCGATTAGTGACCCGCAGTGATTTTGACGGGTTAGTCTGCGCAGTTCTGCTAAAAAAAATCGGGATTATTGAGGACATACAATTTGTCCACCCGAAAGATATGCAAGATGGCAAGGTGGCCGTTTCCTCTCTCGATATCACCACCAATCTTCCATATGTCGAAGGCGTTCGCCTCGCGTTTGATCATCACCTGAGTGAGACCATTCGAAATAAAGGTGAGCGAAGCAATCACATTATTGATCCAAATGCCCCTTCGGCGGCCCGGGTGGTCTATCGCTATTACGGTGGTGAACAGACCTTTCCTACCACATGGAATGAGATGATGGATGCCGTCGACAAAGGCGATTCGGCGCAATACGATATCGACGAAATCCTCAACCCGAGCGGCTGGGCATTAATGAATTTCATCATGGATGCGCGTACCGGACTTGGGCGTTTTCGGGAATTTCGCATCTCCAATTATCAGTTAATGATGGAACTCATCGAACAATGCATAAGCCTCACTATCGATGAAATCATTGCCCTGCCTGACGTGCAAGAACGAGTACAACTCTTCCAGGAACATGCCGAATTGGCAAAAGAACAAATTCAGCGATGCTCGACGATCCATAACAATTTGGTCGTGCTGGACCTACGGGACGAGGAGCCCATTTATGCCGTCAACCGTTTCATGATTTACGCCCTCTATCCTGAATGCAATATGTCCATCCATGTGTTGTGGGGGTTGAAAAAACAAAATACGGTTTTCGCCATTGGTAAGTCGATCGTTAACCGGAGCTCAACTTTCAATATCGGCGAGCTCTGTCTCACATATGGCGGAGGTGGGCATCAGAATGCGGGCACGTGTCAGATCGCAAATGAAGTAGCCAGCGAAACACTTAAAGAAATTATTGAAAAAATTCACAGACCAGAGTTAACTGGGGTGGGTGTAGGAGAGAGTTGCCACCACATAACAGACCATCGATACAAAATTTGAAGGTGTCACTGATACCCAACTAGAGCCGTCTTCTCCAATGAAAGTTCAAGCATCAATCGTCTCCATGAAAAGTGTCCGCGTGCACTCCCTACCCAATCGAACCGTGCCACATTCAACCGATATACACCCCACTATGGCTATTATTCTTCTCAGCCTTTTCATGATTATTTTGTCCAGTTGTGGATGGGCAGCGCCTGATGCTGGAACCGAGGCCGTCCTTGTCCAAAAACCCTGGTTCGTTGGACATGGAGGGGTTGACCCTGAACCTATACGAACAGGCCGGTCCTTGGTGGCATGGAGCACTGAAGTGGAATATGTGGATATGCGTCCACTGCAATTTAGTGTTCATTTTGACGATTTCATGAGTCACGACGGCGTTCCGTTAGATTTTGACGCCATCATTCGTCTGCGGGTGACAGACTCAGTTCGCCTAATAGAAAATTTTGGGCCTAATTGGTATGAGGTTAATATCGCGGCAGAATTAGGTAACCGTGTCCGCCAAGCCGTCCGAAAACATGGGATGAACGAAATGGCTATCAAAACTGAAGCGATTGAGGCAGTCGATCAAGAAGTGACGGAAGAGATGAAGACGTACTTCAATAAAGCAGAAATTCCTGTTGACCTCATTCAAATCACAGTAGGCAAAGCCAACCCTCCCGACTCCATCAAAGATCAACGTATAGCCACAGCCACACAGCAACAACGCCAACTTACAGAAGCCGAAAGAAAACTCGCTGAGGACCAGCGTTATGAAGCGGAAATCAGCCGAGCCAAGGCCGATAATGCCTATCGCAATGCTATGTCTTTAACTCCTGCACAGTTTATCCAGTTGGAATCTATCAATATGCAACGTACGGCCTGTGCTCAGGATCCAGGATGCACATTTATCATCGGTCCTTCCCTCACTCCGGTTCTGTCCGTGGGGAAAAATTGAGATCAAACCCTAAATCATTTCGCAGAGCCACAAAAGTGTGTTGATTTTGAGGTCACGGGTCGAACCTATCGTTATCGATTTAGAGGCAGACTCGAATGATGAGCAATCAAGTCCCACTCTTCACAATACGGAAAAGAATTTTTTAAGAGGAAGATTTGGGCGTTAGACCCCGTGACATTTTTTGTATTTTTTGCCGCTGCCACAGGGGCAGGGATCGTTGCGGCCGACTTTTTCTTCGGTGCGTTGCACGGGTTGCTTCGGGGCAGCGGCTTCACCACGGTTCAGGCTCAGTTGCTGGGGCTTCGGGGCCTCCACTTCGGGTTCCGGGCGTTCCCCACGTACCAATTGAAATTTGAAGAGGCGCTCCAGCGTATCGCCTTTAATGCGGTCCATCATGCCGGCAAACATGTCATAACCTTCCCGCTTATATTCGGCCAATGGATCTTTTTGGCCATACCCACGAAGGCCAATACCGTCTTTCAGTTGATCCATTCCCCACAAATGATCCTTCCAATGCTGATCGATCATCTGCAATAAAATAGTCCGCTCGATATAATGGATGAGCTCTTCGCTCGCACCTTGTTCCTGCACCAATGCCTGTACTTTATCGCGATAGGCCTGTTTGAGTTTTCTTGGGACATCTTCTATCAAGGCTTCGCGACCTAATTCCTTCAACTCGTCAACCTTAAGCACATCCAAACCAAATTGGCCGTGCACTGATTCAACGAGCCCCGCAAAATCCCATTCTTCGGAATATTGTTCCTCGGGGCAGTAGGTTTCCACCAGTCGCTCGCCAATCCCCTCGACCATGTCGAGAATTTCTTCAGTTACATCCGTGGCTTTGAGGACGCTTTGTCGATGCCTGTAGATGACCTCCCGCTGTTTATTCATCACATCGTCATATTCAAGAAGATGTTTGCGAATTTCGAAATTATGGCCTTCCACTTTCTTTTGCGCATTTTCAATCGACTTCGTGACCATCCCATGTTCGATGGGCACCCCTTCTTCCATGCCTAATTTCAGCATGAGATTGGACACCCGTTCGGATGCAAAAATCCGCAAGAGATCATCTTCTAATGACAGAAAAAACCGCGAGGAGCCGGGGTCGCCTTGCCGACCAGCCCGACCTCGTAGCTGGTTGTCGATTCGTCGGCTTTCATGGCGTTCTGTTCCCACGATATGCAAGCCACCCGCCGCCAAGACTTCCACTTTATTGGCCTCACAAGCGGTCTTAATCGTCTCAAAGGCTTTGGCCAGCTCTTCTTCACTCAGCTCTTCGCCGCGATAGATAAATTGTTGCTTAAAGAGTGCTTCGGAACTGCCACCCAATAAAATATCAGTTCCTCGACCCGCCATATTCGTGGCAATCGTGACAGCGCTCTTCTGCCCTGCTTGCGCGATAATTTCGGCTTCCTTTTCGTGGAACTTGGCATTCAACACGTTGTGCTTCACGCCTCGTTGCTTCAGCAAGGCTGATAACCGCTCCGATTTTTCAATAGAAATGGTGCCAATCAAGACGGGCTGCCCCTTTTCATGATGCTCTTTAATATCATCGGCAATGGCTTCGAACTTTTCTTTTTCCGTGCGGTAGACGACATCGGGATGATCGATGCGAATCATGGACCGATTGGTCGGGATGACATTCACTTCCAAATTGTAGATCTTGGCAAACTCTGTGGCCTCCGTGTCCGCCGTTCCGGTCATGCCACCAAGTTTTTTGTACATCCGAAAATAATTCTGGAAAGTCACCGAGGCCAACGTCTGATTTTCATTCGCAATCTTGACGCCCTCTTTGGCTTCAACGGCTTGATGCAGTCCATCACTCCAACGACGACCAGGCATCATCCGTCCGGTAAACTCATCAACAATGACCACCTCTCCATCCTTCACAACATATTCCACATCTCGTTTATACAAGGTATGGGCTTGTAGTGCTTTCACCACATGATGAACCAGGTTCAGATGCTTCAAGTCATAGAGATTGTCCACCCCGAGTAATTTTTCGACCTTCACGTTCCCCTCATCCGTCAACGACACGGTCTTGGTTTTCTCTTCGATTGTGAAATCCTCTTCCCGGGTCAGCTTAGGAATGATGTGATCGATTTGGTAATACAGGTCGGTGCTTTGTTCCGTCGGGCCGGAGATAATTAAGGGGGTACGCGCTTCATCGATAAGAATGCTGTCGACTTCATCCACAATGGCATAATTGGGTTCTCGCTGAACCCCCTGCTCCGCATTGGTCACCACCAAATTATCCCGCAGATAATCAAAGCCAAACTCATTATTGGTGCCATAGGTAATATCTGCGCCATACCCTTCTTGCCGCGTACAGGGTCGAAGATATTGCAACCGTTTATCGGGAGCATCATAGGTCGGATCAAAAAGAAACGAGGCCTCATGCTGAATAATCCCCACGGATAACCCCAATCCATGATAAAGCGGACCCATCCATTGCGCATCACGCTTGGCCAGATAATCATTCACGGTCACCAGATGCGCCCCTTTGCCTTCCAGCGCATTGAGGTAAATAGGCAACGTGGCGACCAGCGTTTTCCCTTCACCCGTCCGCATCTCAGCAATACGCCCTTGATGCAAGACCATGCCGCCAAGTAATTGGACATCAAAATGCCGCATTCCCAATTTTCGCTTGGACATTTCCCGACATACGGCAAACGCCTCAGGAAGAAGATCATCCAGGGTTTCTCCCGCTTCCAAGCGCTTTTTGAATGTCTGCGTTTTTTCCGCAAGTTCTTGATCGTCCAACGGCTGCAATGAGGCTTCAAAATCATTGGCCTGGTCCACAAGAGGCTTGAGCCGCTTCAACTCCCGGTCGTTTTTACTGCCAAACAGAATGTTCAGAAGACGTACAAACATAGGACGATGTTACCTTGCAAGAGAAAATGAATGTGGGAAGACTCAATAATAGACAGGGATTGCGGGCTGGAAAGCTTCCTGCTCCCTTGAACCTGCTTAGTATACCGAAATATGAGTGGGAATCAACTCGGTCCAGCTCACAATATCAAGAAATTTCGGCAGATCGGCACCTAACGACTCACCAGATCCAGTCTCAACGACTTGACAGGATATTGAATATTTTCATAAGGTTTTTCACTTATTTTCCCATGAAGTTGTACAAACATCTTCAAGTTGTACGAACATCTTCTTTTTTTATGATGCGCATCAAACGTTCTTTAGCTCTTTCCCTCAGCATCGTCCTCTTGCTCACGATGGGGTTGATACCCGTCAGTCTTGCCTCGCATTCTCTTGATCACCATCACCATTCTGCACAAACCCATACCACAGGCATTTGTGCCTGGATGTGCACCGCTGCCCAAACGATATCCACTGACGCCCACATTTTCTCCCCGAACTTGTCACTGCTAGAAGTTCTTCCGTCCTCACGATTATCTTCATTGCGTTCGCTGTCTCAACTTTTCCTTCCCAGCAGAGCTCCTCCTTTTTAATATCCTTCGCCTTTTGACCGACTGCCGCTCTAATTCCACCAAACAGGCCATTGGCAACCTGTGGGGAATAATGATGGGAGGGCAAGCGTTTTTAAGAGTTTAATTTCGGTCAGCATCTTGGACCGAGTAGGGTTCATGGATACCAGGGAGAACCAGCAATGCGAAAGAGCATCATGAGAACCACCATTTGCACAACTACCGCCCTGATTTGCCTGGGAATAGCAATCGCTTCATCGTGGGGCATGGCCAGTCGCCCTCCTCTTATTGGGAGCCCGGCACCAGCATTTCAGCTCACCAGCTTGACCGGAGAGGAAGGGTCACTCGACCAGTATCGAGGCCAAGTGGTCTTGCTAAATTTTTGGGCCACCTGGTGTCAGCCCTGCACCAAAGAAATGCCAGCCATGCAAACGGCGTATGATGCCCTGGGAGATCAAGGCTTTACCATTATTGCCATTAATGAATTAGAAGACATCCAGAAAGTTCGCGAACATATCCAAGAGCATCAACATACGTTCCCGGTTCTTCTCGACCCGGACAACCATGTGGCCAATCAATATGGGGTCGTCGGTCTCCCCGTGAGTATTTTCATTGATAAAACTGGGCATGTCCGCCAGATTGTGAAAGGTGGACTGCTCACCGAACAGTCCATCATCGAAACAGTTCAACCGTTACTCCAAGAAACGATGGTATCGAGAAAGCTTCCTCCAGTCCCGTGAAACGCCTGTTTGCAACTAGCGCGACGATTGTTCTTGTCGCGTCCATTTTTGGTGTCAGTACTTGGCTGCCTTCCCAGCTAATGGGGCATGCGCATGCGCATGCCCACCATCAAGCAGCCACCCATGCCACCCCTTTATGCACACTGTTCTGCAGTGCCGGCCAAATGGCGCACAATGCAGATCCAACCCCACCCCCCGTTCGAGGCTTTTTCTATACCCTGGAACCGCCAACGTTTTCGTCCTTTCTCCCTCTCGAATTTTCACTCATCCTTGCCCGTGGCCCTCCGCATTCTTCAAGCACAATTCTGTTTTCTTAAGTCTTTCTGTGCGGATCGTGTTGATTGGGCTATAAGTCCCCCCTTTTGCCTCAATTGAGGAGGCAGGGGTCATTTCTGCGCGCACCATAGGAAGATATTGAATAGTTTTATTTTTTCACAAAAGGATTATCGTCCATGAAACACCAGCAGGTTTTGTCACAAAAACGTCTCCTTCTTTTGGTTATTCCGATTGCCATGCTTGCCCTGTCCCATACCCCAGCGCATTCCAGTTGCGGGTCAGCTTCATGCTTTCTGAACATCGGCAATCAACCCAGCATTCAACCTAAAGGTACCTTACGGGCAGATTTTAATTATAGCTACGTCCCGCAAACAGGCCCTCAGCAACGGGTGGCTGCGGTCAATCTTAAGACCAAGGAACAAATTCTAGACGAACACAAGGAAATTTCTACCATTACGAACCAATTTCAATTGAATTTAAATTACGGCGTGACCGATAACTTCACGCTTCAATTAACCGTGCCTGTCCTCTGGCGGGAACATGAACACCGTGTAGAGGTCGGAATTGATCCGGACTCCGGCCATCATGAGGGAGAAGGAGAATTTGAAAACTGGGACACATCCAGCATCGGGGATATCCGCCTGATGGCAAAATACGGATTTCTTCCCTCTCTTCGAAGCATGGTCGTTGTTGGAGCAGGAGTAGAATTTCCAACCGGCCAATATCAGTCCCAAACCAGTGGCCATGGCACAGATACAATCCAAGAGCCCACATTACAGGCAGGACGTGGAGATTATGGCGTAATCGGACATGTCTACCAAGCGTATGAACTCATCCCGCATACCCTGAACCAGTTCTTTTCTTATACTTATCGACACACCTTTCAAAACAAATACGGCTATCAATTCGGTGACACCCATATCTTTTCCGGCGGGTTGATTTACAACGTGACCCCACACATCGCTTTCTCGGGACAACTCAACTATATGTATAATGTTCACGACACCTTCCGTAGCACGCTCTCCCAGGCCGGCGGGATTGGAACGGGGCTTTCAGGGGAGACCGAGATCGATGGCAACCTTCAAACACGCGGAGTCAACAATACTGGCTCGACGAACCTCATGTTTACACCTGGAATCACTTTGAACTTAACCGAAGGCACCAGTTGGTATTTTTATTCCCAAGTGCCGTTAGTCCAGGACTTTAACGGAGGACTAGAGCAAGGGGTCAGCTTCCTGACGGGGTTTGTGAAATTCTTTAATGTTGGCACTCTTAGCTAATCGAGAAGCTTGCCTACATAATTCTTCACGGCGAAAATAGGGGCTAATGGAGGGAACACAGAATAGTCAGATTGAGGTTGGTTGAAACTTTAATCTGGCTATTCTCTTCCATAAAATGCACTCTGCCTCAACAAAGAGAAGAATGGTCAACGCCCGTGGGGGGCACTTAGTGCGTTCATTGACATGATTACCTCTCCTTACAAGTGCTGGGTTGCCATGGCTGTTTTTACACTTGGCGTATGCTTACTACTTGGCTGCAGCCCAACAGCTCCGGTATCACGGATGACATTTGAGGACCAGCATCAATTCGTCCGCCTTGAGGTCACAGCTCGAGCAAGCCAGCTCAACCATAGCCACCCGGCAACGGTATCCGAAAACACGCTTGCCAAGATCCTTGGATCCTTAACCGTGAATCCTCGCCCGGTTTCCTCCGTTGAAAATAGTTTTGCCTATATGGCCGTGCCCCGCTTGCCAGAATCCTCACCGGCCTTCTCGCCAACCGTCATCGCATTTCTTTCGAAACACCTCAGCCAGGCTCTCCAGCAGGCCACGCCATTAGAAGAGGCCCTATTTTTCATTGAAGATCCACAACTTCAGGATACCGCACTCCTTACCTCAGGCGGATGCTATATCCAGGAAGGAAGACTTCATGTTCAATTAGCGAACTATCGACATCCCACAATAGGCAAGACGGAAATTATTCAAGCTCGAGCAAATCCCTTAAAAGTTCTCTCTCATCCTGGTTATGATCTGATTCCTGGACCAAACGGCACAGTGCAACCACGACCAATGTTGGAAAACCTTATTATGGCGTTGCCCCAACATGTCATTATCGACTACGAACACACCCCTCAAGAACTGAAGGTGCGGAAGCCTGCTGATGATCCCCTGGTCAATCATGATCAGTCAGGCGACAAAACTCTTACAGAACAATTACGAGAAATGCAGCAGGCAAAAAACAATGGGCTCATTACGGAAGAAGAATATCAAACCTTACGCACAAAGCTCTTGGATGCCTACTAATGTATTATAAAAATTCATCCATCATGCGAGAAATTCACACCGGCAAAGCTCATTGTTCTTTCCACTTACAATATGGATTATCCATGCCCTTCATCTACGCGCTGTTCATTGTATCTATATCAATAGACTCTCTCTGGGGGGTTCCTCTGGCTTTTCCGGATGAATTCCCAGAATCAGAAATCGAAACGTTAGAGATGATTGAAATTACCGGATCAGTCGTCAAGCCCACGCCCAGGGACATGAAATTTCCCAGTCCTGACATTCAACCCATCGCACAATTGGACGAGGCCAAACATTTATCCAGGCCAGAACTGCGCCTCCGCAAGCCGACTCCAACGCATTCAAGTATCCTTTTGGATCAAACGGCGAAAACCAGAAAACTCTTTACTCCCGTCAAGCCATTGAAAACTGAACATCCACCCTATCCGCGACAGGCCCGCGAACAGGGGTGGGAGGGACGAATCATCGTACGCTTACACATTTTGCCAGACGGAACGGTCGCTGCCGGCACCATTCACCAAAGCTCCGGATATCCACTGTTGGATGACAGCGCAATGACCGCAGCCAAGGAATGGACCTTTCAACCGGCTAAAAATGGTGGGTTTCCGGTCTCATCCACGGTCAACATTCCGATTCAATTTGATCTGAGACAATAACGATGACACTAGCTACCATAAAGGAGTAACCGATGAACCTCTTGCGACACCACCATATCCTCTTCGTATTTTGGACGTTGATCATGATCATCAGCCCTAAACCGTTCAGCCATGCGGGGGAAGCTCAAGATCTCCTGGCTCAGGCCTATACCGCCTATCAACAGAATCAATGGGCTTCCGCCAAAGCACCCTTGGAGCATGCCATCCAGCTCTATCCCAACTATGCCGAGGCACATCACCTGCTTGGCCTGGTCTGGACGCATCTGCAACAACCTGAACAAGCCATTGCCGCACTCAAACACGCGGTGAACGCCTATCCCTCATTTGCACAAGCCTATATGGATTTGGGATTTGTCTTGCAAGATCAGGGACAATTCGAAGCCGCCGAACAGGCCTTTCGTCAAGCTTCAACCCTCTACCCGAATTATTTGGAAAGCTGGACGGCCCTCGCCGCCCTGTTCGACCAGCAGCAACAGGCAACCAAAGCGATAGACGCCCATCGAAAGGTCTTAGAATTGGACCCCCACCAGGCTGATTCCCTTTACGGCCTGGCCTTTTGGTTTGTTCAGCAGGGACAAATTGAACAGGCACAGCCATATGTCGAACAATTAATGGCTCAGAACCCCAAACATATTAATGGTTGGTTGATGACGGGTTCATTGGCGCAATACACGAACCAGACGGAAAAAGCCATCAAGGCTTATCAGCAAGTCGTGGCGCTTCAACACAAGCTGGTCGACCCATACTTCAATCTGGGGATCTTGTATCAACAACAAAAGCAATACACAGAGGCGGCCGAGGCCTTTGAGAATGTTCTCCGCCTGGATCAGGGCAACCCGGAAGCCCACATCAACTTAGGGGTGGTCTATACGGCCCTGGCAAAATTGAAGCCGGCGGAAGAACAGTACCAGGCCGCCTTATCCCTCAATCCTCGTTTGTCAGAAGCCCATTACAACCTGGGGCTGCTGTATGAATTTCATCATAATGCGCCTGAAAAAGCGCTGGAATATTACAAGGAATATGTCAAGCTGGGCGGGCAGGATGAACGGGTTACTAAGCTCCTCAAACGGGTTGGGTCGTGACG
>JAOUNC010000183.1 GCA_029881175.1 Nitrospirota bacterium
TTCTTTCGAAAGAGAAGGGGAAAAGACCCGAAACCTTTTCCCCTTCTCCACAAATCTGCAAAAAACGTGAACATTCTGGAAATACTATGAAAAATCAACACAAATATCCCTGTTGACCGGCTTCAAATTCCAGTGATACAATCGGCTTATCATTTTTCATAATGAGAATCAAATTCAAATAAATTGAAACTCATTCTCGCTTTTTAATTCATCGATCTCGATCTTTAATTTCGTTTTTTATGCTGTCTCTATCTCTCGCTTCTCTGCTTCGTGGAATTTCCCTTCTTGCGGGCACTTCCCTCTTTCTTGGCTGCGGATCCCTTTCCGGCTCCGATTTAATGGCCGAACGGTACCTAGCCTGTCCTATGGATTCCGTATGGAACTCCTCCTTGGAAACGCTCAAAGCCTATCCCGTAACTAAGAAAGACAAGTCCAACGGGTTGATAGAAACTGGTTGGCGAGTGGAATATGTGCAAGGCGCCGGGTATGGCCTGCTCCAACGGGAAGGCATGGGAGATAAGGAACGTTCCCAACTCACGCTGACAATGAAGCCCCTGGAATTCAATACCGTGCGACTGCAAATTGCCGAACGACGACAACATTGGGGATTCCGCGGCGGGGCGAGACTTTACGATTGGTATCCGGTCCAGCCCTCTCAAAAGGAAGTGGGCCATATTTTGAGCAATCTAACCAAGAAACTCGAGGCCGAAGGATGTTTCGTCGAATCTTAATTCTTTCATTTCTTTTGGTGACTCCCTTAGCGCTCTGTGCGCTTCCTGCTGTCGCGCAGGACGATCAAGTGTGGGACGAAGAATTGAAGCGGTTTTTGACCTCACAGGAATTAGGCCACGAAGAAGTCTATATGACCCCTGAAGAAGCGGCTCTTTCCATGTTTCCCAAATCCGACAAAATTACTTCTGAACTCATCATGCTTTCACCAGATCAAAAGTCCCTCATTGAGGAACGCATCGGATGGCATTTTCCTGAAACCACATTTGAATGCTTTGTCGGAGAAACCAAGGGCCACGTGGATGGATGGGCGTGCATTCAAAACACGATCGGCAAGCACAAGCCCATGACCTATATGGTCGGAGTTGATCCTCAGGGCGAAATCATCAATGTCGAGGTCCTGGTCTTCAGAGAATCTCGCGGCAGTGAAGTGCGCAAGAAACGATTTAATTACCAATACCAGGGGATGACGGCCTACGATCCCATTCGCATTAACCGGGACATCATCAACATCTCCGGCGCAACCATGTCGGTTCGTTCTATGAGCGCCGGCGTTAAACGAGTCCTGGTCCTCGCCGAGGAGTTTTATTTGAAACCCATGGGCAAAAGCACTACCATCAATACTGCCAGCCGGACCGACAAAGGGTTTCTAGAATCCCTCTTAGGATTCTAGCCTCTTACCGACAACGGGATGCGAAACTTTAATGCTCGATTTCGGCTCCGTGATACTGACCGCCATATTCGCTTAGTCTACACCTGGTTTCTCCTACTCATGCTAGCAGGGTTCGTGTTCACCTTTGTATGGGCCCACGACATGACCCAACTCACACCCAAAGGCCTTGCAGCCCATTATCGAGGATCGGATGCCAACTTTGGTGAACCCATGTCATTCTTGCAGTTATCGGAAACCATGCATTTTCATCTGTTTACCATGCCCGTCGTCTTTATGATTCTCGTGCATGTCCTCTATTTAACAATGATTAGCCCCTTTCTCAAAGTTCTCACCACCTGGATTTCATTCTTGGGCGTGACACTAGACCTAATTTCTCCATGGCTGATTACTTATATATCACCCGTGTTTGTTCTCACCATGTTGACCGGCGATATTCTGATGGTCATCGGATTTCTCATTATGTTCGTCGTGCCCATGTATGAAATGTGGTGGCAAAAAGCCGCCTTCATGATGCCGGAGTCCGACGATTAACCTATACCCTTATCCAAAAGTCGCTGAACACGATTTCCAGGGCCCATACCAAGAAACTACTCTCCTCAACAAACAAGTGGCATAACAGATATTCTTCGAACGTCCTCTATGAACAACCCACATGACCCTTTCCTTTTCAGCTTCAATCTAACGCCACACCAATGTAATAAGACAGCAAAACAATCATGAGAAAATGGCAGACACCTCATCCCCAGAATATTCCGGCGTGTCCTAGGATTCCTTCATGCGGCTATGGGACTTGGATAGGCATCAGCCTCTTTTCTTTATGTCTTTCTGCATGCGGCCCAGATTTGTATTGGGCAAAACCAGATGCAGAGGAGGGCGCATTCGAACAGGATTTGCGATCATGCCGGGAAATCCTGATCAATGAAATTCAGCATTCCGAAACCTCCCTCAACCCACTTAGCAGAGGAATAACTGATGACGCCTTGGCGCAATGCATGAACAGCAAAGGCTGGTTTTTGGCTGAAAAGCCATAAGCTATGACCTTTCCTCTCGCTTCTCCTTCCTTTGCTCTCCTCTCCTATTCAAGTGGAAACAGATGTCCACGGCATTCCCCCAATAAAGATGGACGAAATCGGAAAAAGGCCATAAGCCAACGTTATGCCCTGTCACCCCAAACGGATTTCTGAAATTGTTCTCTCGGAAAGTTTTATGATATATCGCCCCCCCCTTATTATTTTCTCTCAGGGATGGCTTATCCAAATGGGACACCGTCGGAACTACCTTATAGCTATGAGACCAAGATTGAGGTCTTTAATCTAATTTTCATCTTTCTTTCATGGTTTTCTCATTTTCCCCCTTTAAGATAGAGCGACAAAAATTCCGACAACTCTTAAGAAGAGTTTTAGTGGGTTGAATGAGTCCCAGCTAAAAGAAAATTCTATTAAGTCGCGAGTTAATTGCTCAGGAGGAAAATGGGAGGATGATTTATCCATTGCAGTTCTAACTATCCCGGTTGTAGCACTTTTCGTCCCCACAGTCAGACCTTCATGAAATTCAAGGAGTATCCACCTTGCAGCAATGTGGTGGACCAGCTCGAGTGGTCAAACGAGAGGTGACCTTGAATTGGACGGCATGCATTCCTGCTGGACTTTCACGCATTGTGACCGTGAAGATTTGGCAGTGGTACCCAGTTCGCGTGAATTGGTATCCTGGCGTCATCGCACAAAATTAAAATCGGTCCCCTTCGCCACACTAATACCATGATCTATCAGACCATCCTTCTTGTGAGCGTGTGTCTCACGCATGTTTTTCTGGCCTCCTGTGGGTCACCGGTTCATCTGTCGATTTACCAGACCGAGACAGAATGGGTTGATCTCAGAGAATGGCCAAGCGGATACCCAATGCTCACCAACCTTTCCCACCCGGCGGATCTTGAGGCTGCCCAACTTCGAGAACTTTTACAAAATATTCAGTATCGGCAAAGCGCGCTTTTTTCCTTTCACATGGGGAAACTTCATTCTACCTTTTCTGAATATCAATTGACTCTTCTTGCCTCGGAACTGCCTAAAGCCTTCGGACAAGCTCTTCCTGAAGAAGTGATTGCCTTCAGAGTACGAAACGAACAGACCGGCCATCTCTACACCAAGGGATTCGGTTTTATTCACGAGCAAGAGTTGCATCTCGTCATTCAAGAGCTTCAACAACCCGACTTTTACAGTCCGAACAATCAAACGGGGCCACCAACAGTGCGGTGGGAATTTACACCTCAGACAGGACAGCGAAGATTTGCACCCCGGCCCGGTTCGACCCACGATTTTCCCCATTGGATCATCACGCCAATTTCCAAGAGGTCTTCTCATGGTCTATCCTAAGTCTTCACTCGGCCATCAGTTCATTTTGCCAAGTTCATCCACATTGTGGCTTGCTGGACACACGCGCATTCGATTGTTGTTGTGGGCATCAATATTGGGAATCATCATGGTGCCGTCTTGGGGATTCGGGGCGCAGGAAACACTTGCGGAAGAGCAGATGCCTGGGAAAGTAAAAGTAGAAGACATGCATACCCAGGAGATTCAAGCATTGAAGGATCGCGTGGAAATCCTGGAAACGCAACAAAACTCCATACTGGATGACATTTCCCAACGCGTCATCCTCGGAGGATACGGAGCCGTGGAGTTCGAATCGTTTGGCGGGTCAAAAACGTCCTTTGAGGGAAAACTGGAAGTGCTCATTGCCGGACAAATTCATGACCGTATTCGCTTTTACAATGAAATTGACCTGGGCATCCCGGAGGGAGAAGCAGAGGCGGAGCAAGCCTACGTTGATCTGCTCATAGCCAAATGGATTAATTTACGAGCAGGAGTGGTATTGGTCCCTTTTGGAAAATTCAATTTGGATCATTTTGATCCCAGACGCGACTTGACAGATCGCCCCTTAGTGGCCCAACAAATTGTGCCCACAACCTGGGGCGATTTGGGAGCCAGTATTTTTGGCCTCATCCCTTGGACTCCAAACTTAATCAGCACGTATGAAGTGGCGATCATCAACGGACTCACCGATGATTTTTCTCCGCCAGACGACGGGCTTGAGAATGCCAAGTCTTCCTTGGCACGGGACAATAATGGTCAAAAATCCGTGGTCGGACGCCTCACTTTTAAACTGGCGGACCAATACGAAATTGGCGTGAGTGGCTATCGGGGGGCATCAAGCCCCAATGGCGGGAAAACGATAACCGGATTCGATATTGATCTAGAATTCAAGCCTCGAGGAGTCCCGTTCTGGGAAGACTTTGAATTCAAGGGAGAATTGGCAAATTTTGACATCCAAGATTCGCAGACCCCGTCACGGCTATTCGGTCTTTATACTCAAGTTAATTACCATTTCTGGCCAAGTTTTTTTGATCACACGTTTTTAGGGGAACCGTATACACACCCCACCTTCACTCTCGTCGGCCGGTATGACCATGCCCGCATTTCAACCAGAGCGGGCACGGGCAATTTGACCGAGGATCGATTTACAGTTGGCCTGAATTACCGTCCAATTGAAAACTACGTCCTTAAAACCGAGTACCAAATCAATAACGGGGGCATCGAGCGAAAAAGCTGGAACGGCTTCATCGCGTCAATTGCCTGGTTGTTTTAAACCTCCTTCGAAATCCGCATGTCTTCCCCACCCCTCCTCAAACTGATTGGCTGGATAGTGGCCATGAGTCTATGGTGTGGGTCTGCCGCAGCCCGGGCCGAATCGTTAGCCGTCATTGTCAACAACAACAATCCGGTCACGTCCCTGACAAAAACCAACATCGCCGCGATGTATCGAGGAGAGGAACTCCATTGGTCTCAAGGGGGTCGAATCAAGTTGGTCAACCGGGAGATTTCCTCCACCATTCGAGAGCATTTTTATCAGAAAGTGCTCAATGCTAGATCCGACCAACAATTTTTCCGGCCTGGGACCCCGGTAGCCGTCCAGAGTCTCATCCAACGATCCAACGAAGCCGTCATCCGGTTTGTGGCGGCCATTGAAGGGGCCATCGGGTATGTAAATTTATCCTCAGTGAATGAAAAGGTCAAAGTGGTATTCATTCTCCAGGAGGAGAGTGAATAATCCCATGCGTGTTCGCTTATGGCACAAATTATTAGTGATTGTCGTGCTGATTCTGATTGGGGCAGTTGGCGGATTGACCCTGTTCACCTATCAGACTACGCAAGAAGCCATGTTTGAGGAATTCCATATTCGCGGACGTGAATTGGCCAAAGCCATTGCCTCTGAGTCCATGAATTATTATCACAATCAGGACGTCGAAGGATTCACCACTCTCTTGCAGTCCTTGGGCGAGGCGGAGGGCGTCCTCGCGGTTCTTGCCTATAATGGAAAATCCGATTTATGGATGGAGTCTTCCATTATTGAGTTAGCTCCCTCAGAACTTGTGCTTGACAACTCCTGGACTCACTTCCACCGTGAGTCTGCCTTGCCAAATGGCATGAGGATCACGGAATTTGTGCATCCCGTTCCCTTCCCCTTTCTTCCACAGCAAGAAGGCCCTCCAGAAACTCAAGGCTGGATCAGGGTCATCCTTGATCGTCAATCTCTGGAAGTTCGACTCACCCTTGTACTCTGGCGAGCTCTGGGGATCAGTACCTTAACCATCGTTATAGGAGGAGGATTGGTGTTTGTGCTCCTTCG
>JAOUNC010000184.1 GCA_029881175.1 Nitrospirota bacterium
GCCGCTAAAGTTCCCAGAGTTTGAAGCCTGTATGAATCAGGTCGTATATGTGTCGGCCACTCCCGGTCCATATGAATTGAAACATGCTGAGTCGGCCCCGGTAGAACAAATCATTCGACCGACGGGGTTGATTGATCCGGTGATGGAGGTGAAGCCGGCCAAAGGGCAAGTTGAGAATTTACTCGGAGAAATTCGTCAGCGAGTGGCCTGCGGTCAGCGGGTGCTGGTGACGACATTGACCAAACGCATGGCCGAAGACCTGACGGAATATTATTACGAGCAGGGCTTGAAGGTGCGGTATCTGCATTCAGATATCAAAACGTTAGAGCGGGCGGAGATTATCCGTGATTTGCGACGGGGCGTGTTTGATGTGTTGGTCGGGATTAATTTATTACGCGAAGGATTGGATTTGCCAGAGGTGAGCTTGGTTGCCGTCTTGGATGCGGATAAAGAAGGCTTTTTGCGCGGCTATCGAGCGTTGGTGCAAACGGCGGGGCGCGCGGCGCGTCATAGCGATGGCATGGTCATTTTGTACGGTGATACGGTGACCAAATCCATGCAGATGACGCTCGAAGAAACGGGTCGGCGGCGCACCATTCAATTGGCCTACAACAAGGAACACGGGATTACTCCTGAGACGATTAAAAAACGAATTCATGATTTGGACTATCAATTAGCTGACGCTGATTATGTGGAGCTGTCGGTGGCAGCGGAAACGGAAGAACTCTACGCAACAGAAGGGGATTTAGAAAAGCGAATCGTGACGTTGGAGAAAGACATGAAAGCTGCGGCCAAGGCTCTGGAATTCGAACGAGCGGCAAAGCTCCGCGATACCATCAGGGTTCTTCGCCAGAAGTTACTCCAAGTGGGAATTTAACAAGAACCTTTAGAGGCGTCTTTAGGGGTCAGACTCGAATTAAATCTACAGATTATTAATGTTTGCAGGGGTATATTTAATTCGAGTCTGCCCCCCAAACGTTTTTGAAGATTGGTTAGATGTGTTTGTAGAGGTAGGCGCCGAGGAGCATGCCAAGAATACTGAGGAGATTGATTTTCAGGAGGAAGCCTAGAGTGAATTTAATTAAGACGAGATTTACGGTGACGGGTGGATCCAGGCCTAAGCTTGCGGACTCACCAAAGATACTGCGGACAGCACCCTGAGGGGAGACCACTTGGAGGATTTCCCCCAACACGTTTCCCAAGAGGCCGCCAATGAAAATAAAGAGCAGCAGATAGCCGCCGCTTTTTTTTAGCATAAGGTGTCTCGCGAACGAGGGTGGTTGTGAGAAGAAAGATTGATCACGAATGTTCGGAATTTTTAAGAGATGCTCAAGGTAAAGCTGGAATTCTGCTTAGGGTAAAATCCTCACTACCCTACGGCAAATTCAATGTTCAGTCAAGACAATGATTCATGGGGAATGCCCACATGTTTTAGGGATTGGGTGAAACGGGTTCAGGCGATTCAGTCTGGCTTAACGTTTCGGCACGCACGGTAAATCGCATGGCACCCATTTTGTTGGCGGTATTGACGATATAGCCGACGTAAATGTCCACGCGATAAAGTCCCGGTGCCCAGACCCCGTCAGGGGGAAAGAATTTGAGGTACCCACTCTCATCTTCGAGCGCCAGATCTGCGATGTCTTCGTCAATCCATTCGTCGGGTTTCGCCGCTTCAGGGGTTTCAGAAAAAAGCCGTCCGATAATTTGGTAGGGCGCGTAATGTTTGTGGACCGAAAACACTAAATACACCGCCTTGCTGCTTGCTGGGAAGGTGTCCGTGGGATTAATGGGGACCTGGATGTGGCCACGACGGATGGTGCGGTCTTCCTCCACGTCTTCTGCAAACGCTAAGGCATGGAAAAGCCCGGCAGGTTTCTGATCAAAAGCCGGCAGTGAGGGAGAGTGGGAATAACTGTCGTAGGGAGCAGGCGTCTCATCCTCAAAAAAGTCAGGTGGCGTGTCAAACTCGGCAAAGCCATGTTGCGTTTCACCCGGCTGGAAAACCATTGGGGGGGGCGGGGATGGGGAATTCTCTGCCCCAGCGATGGTTCCGGCACTCCACACCAGAAGGCAGAGGAGATAGCACAAGCGACAGCTGGGTGAAGAAGAAAACTTCTTGAGATAGCGCATGTTGCTCTGTTTCCGCGGGAGGAAGTTATCGACCCAGGATTGTTGGTTTATGGAGGCATTGTATCTAATACATGAACATGCTGCCGGCTCCTGGAATCTTTCCTTCAGCTTTGCATTCCTCTACCCTTGCAGATGCTTTGTGGTCAAGTCTCTTGTCCTCTTCCCTTGCGGCGCGAAAAGAGGCTTTGCTAGTATTTTTTGCGTTTCTACGCATTTTCATCTATTCGCAGTTGAATTAATGATTATCCATCATTTTTGCAGAAAGAACATAGGTCAACACATATGAGTGCACTGACGACGAACGATTCCGATGCGCTGCCCCAATTAGTAGGAGATTTTCAACCGGTTGATGTCTGGCAAGCCCATATTAATCGACTCTTTTACGGGTTATGGGGCACTCGGGTGCGGGACTTTTATCAGACGTTTGCTGCCGCAGATTACCGCTTAGGGTTTGCGCTGGCGGAAGATTATTGGCGGCAATGTGGCAACCGGATCAAGACCCAGAATGCAGAACAAACTGCGGCTCCACTCATGGTCATGGAATGGGGCGCAGGAAATGGCAACCTGGCTGCCTGCTTTTTAGACCGTCTTCAAGAATTGGATGTCGAGCAAGTCGTGTTTCCCAGAGTCACCTATGTGTGCGTTGAACAAGAGCCGGTCTTATTGGAACAGGCGAAACAGAATGCTGATTTGGCGAAACACCAGAGCCGGGTTAGCTTTGAATGTCGGTCGGTTGAAGACTTAGCGACGTATGCCGATGCCACGGTGGATCGCATTATCTGCAATGAGCTGTGGAGTGAGTTGCCGACTAAATTAATCCTGCGAAAGGATGGGGAAATCCACGAAGAGCATCTCCGTCCAAACTTAAATGAAAAGCGACTGGTGGATTTTCCTGATTGGCCCAAATTCGTCGAAGCCTTTGATAAGGGCGATCTTGAAACGCTTAAAACACTTCCCGCGTTTTTAGGGGATTTAGTGTGGGAACGGGAATATCATCCGGTGGAGGCCAAAGCCTTTCCCTTTCGTCGGACGGTTATGGAGTTTCTCAAGGGGATAGATGAAGAAGTGTTGGTGCCCTACAACGTGGGTGCCTCTCAAAGCATCAAGGAAGCCAAGCGCCTCCTGGCATCAGACGCCGTTGGGTTTAGTAGTTTTGACGCCGGGACCGCGGACCCTCGTGTACTCAACGATCCGGAAAAGCCTTGCTACACGGTGCAAGGGGGGCAATTCAGTTTCATGGTCAATTTTCAGTTGCTCCAAGAGATCGCCATGCATTTGGGTATTCGGACGGGCATCATCGAATCGCAACGGGATTTTGTGGCGAGGAGCATGGGTGCTCAAGTGCTCAGTGTCATGGATCTCCTCGCGTCACATCCGTGCCCTCCGGAAGGGGAGCCATGGCAGTTGGATGTCTTTATTCTTCGCACGTTAGAAGCCGTCAATCAGACCTATCGTGCTCCGTATCAACGGCAAATTGAATTTCCCATTACAGAAGGCACGCCGCCAAAAGAACGAGCGGAACTGGAAGCGTTGCTGCAAGCCTTACCGAGTCATGGTGTGCCCGATACCATTGCCTATCTCACCGAAGCCGAAATTCGACAAGCCATGCCCGCGTTAGAAAAATTAGGGTACGACGCGGAAGGCATTCAGGCCATGCTTCAATTCCCTCCTCAGCCGGTGGACTACACGCATTTTTTGTTTAGCGGACAATAGGGACATGATCGGATTCAGATTGACCGTTGGAGCTTCATGTTCGAGCGTTTCAGAGGAATGGCTCAAGAAAGAATTTCCATGCCATGTGCTCAATCTTCTTACGACTGAAGGGTGAGTCGAACGGAGTTTGTGCTCAAGACCAGAGACAATCGATTCGACTAGGCGGAGGATGTTTTTTTAGACACATGGAAAAGTAGATTTTTGGAAATGGGTTCTGTATACTGCGGCCACTTTTTCTTCGACGTGGTGATCTCACTAACAAAGCGAGGTTCTGGGTGTTTGGATCGTTTGGGTGGATGGAGCTCATGCTCATCCTTATCATTGTGTTGATTATCTTTGGTGCAGGAAAAATTCCTCAATTGGGCGAAGGGCTCGGCAAAGCCATCAAGGGCTTTAAAAAGTCGGTGGCAGAAGCGGATGCGCTGGATGTGACGCCAAATGAAGCCTCTGATATGACCCAGCCGCCGGCACCACCACAACAAGTCGCCAGTCAACCCGAAGCGACGCAAGCCCGTTCACCAGAAGCAGGAGTGCAACAACCTGTGGAATCCACGCAACCTAAGCAGGGATAGCATTGTCCCTATAAGGCTGGCATGGTGAATTTGTCTTGGCGTAGTGAACAAAAACGTGAAAGCCTTTCCGCTCACCACCTCACATTCCCTGTGGTTCGTCACACAATAAGGATAGAAAACCATGTTTGGCTTAGGGGCAATGGAAATATTGATCATTCTGGTCATTGCGTTCATGCTCTTTGGCCCCAAGGAACTGCCGGAAATCGGCAAACAAATTGGCAAGGCGGTCAAAGGCTTCAAAGAAACAACTGAAGATCTGCGGCAATCTGTCGAGCCGGAAATCAACATGATCACGCAAGAATTAAAATCAGTTGAACAGGACTTTGAATCCTCCATCAAAGAGGCTGAAGAACAAATTAAAGGGGCAACAGATGAAGTGACGGAGCCCGGGGGGTCAAGGCCTGCCTAGCCTCAAGGATCAAGACGAAGGAAATTTTGAGAAGAGCCATCCGCAGTTCATCCAACTCTTTCAAGGAAATAAAAAGATCGTCTGAGCATATTCCTTTTCGTTCGGGTATGTGTACGGCAGATTGAGCGAATACGTGTTGGGTTTTTACAACCATCGTAGCATTCAAGCGATAAGCTAAGGTTGTTTGGTTAGGGGATGATCTCACAAAACCCATTACTTTTTAATAACTTAGGGTAAAAAATAAGAATTGGCATCTATTTAGCAAAGGATCCCTACACGGCAGAATCCCAAACACAGGTGGGGTCAGCCGGTAAGGGGAGTGTAAAAGCCAGCGCCGTCGTGGAACGGCTTAGTTAAACACAAGGAAGCGGGCAAGGACATTGTCAGTCAACAAGATGTCATTGTGCGAGGTCTTAAGGCTGATGGGGTTCGCGTCCACAAAGGTTTTCACTAACAGGAGGAGTGCAATGAGGACTTTTTACAAAACCTTTACAAGGTTGACTGCAGCGGCCCTCGTCGTGGCCATGTCTGCAACGCCAGGGTTTGCGGCCAAGACCACCCCGGCCACAGACAAAAACACCAACGTGCCAGCCGTGCCACGGGCCATCCCCGATTTGGTGCCCTATCACAATTTTGATCCACCCAAAGGCGTCTTCGATGCCTCCAAATTGACGATTTCCGGTGATATGCGTGTGCGCCCGGAATTCCGGACCAATTCGGATTTTGCGAGCACCAATGGTGGAGGCAAAAATGCCTTCTTTACCCAACAGTTGATCCGAATGGGATTTAATTACGATATTTCTCCGGATGTTGTGTTCTTCCTGCAACCACAGGTTTCCAATAATTTTGGTGCGAGTGACTCAGCTACTACAGTTAATGCGCCTGGGAATCCCAATGGTACATCTACCGATTTATTCCTCCGCCAGGGATACATGTTAGTTCGGAACTTCTTGGTTCCAAATTTAACCTTGAAAGCAGGTCGGCAATTAATGGTGTGGGGGAATCACCGAATCTTTGGTCACTTTGACTGGAATAACGTTGGTTGGGCATTTGATGGTGTGACGATGCGTTATAACCACGCCACAGTTCCTGTGGAATTAGGCTGGTTACGCGTGGCGGAAGGCAATTGTGTGCAAAATACAGGCGGTTGCCAAACACCAGGGACAAACAATAAGGCTCATCAGGGAGATGGCGATATTTTATTTATTAGATTGCCTATGAAGTTTGGG
>JAOUNC010000185.1 GCA_029881175.1 Nitrospirota bacterium
GAGGCTCAATAAATCCTCGGAATCACCTCGATCTAAAATCGTAAACCCCGGTTCTAATCCGACGGGTCGCCCGTATCGGCGTAAGAGAAGGTTGGCTACGGAGTGGAAGGTTCCTCCACTGACCTGTTGGCTCCGGAGTCCGATCAGGACGCCGACCCGTTCCAACATTTCCTGTGCGGCCTTTCGGGTAAAGGTCAGCAGTAAAATAGAACTGGGGGGAATGCCGAGGTCAATGAGCCGGGCGACGCGATAGACGAGTGTGCGTGTCTTTCCACTGCCAGCTCCGGCAATGACGAGGGCCGGTCCATCCACCGCCTCGACCGCAGCGAGTTGCTGGGGATTCAGTTCTTCTTCGTAATTGCGCGAGAGCGTGGGGGGGGCATTCTCAAGCGGGCGCTTGAGGACATAGGTTTTGGGGCTTGCAGGCGTCGAATCCATGGATCTCTACAGAAAAAGCGGCAGGCAAATGGTAGTTGATCATGAGATAAATTGGATTGGCCGTGTATAGCATAGGTCGTAGTGGGTTGCAACGCGCCATGATGAGGGCTTGGACAGGCCTTTAAGCCCTCAGTTATACTTCGCCTTTATTTACAAAAGGAAGAATCAATGGCACTTAATACAACAGAAAATTTCGACGGTATCCTGAAAGATTTGGCTCATACGATGATGAGCGTGGCTCGAGAATCCGTGAATCTGATCAAACGTTCTGATCAACAACAGGCCTTGAAGCTTCAGCGGAAGCAAGAATGGGATATCTATTTAGAATTTATTCGAATGTTGTTTAACTTGGTGGATCGGCTCTCAGCCTTTTATGTCCCTATCCAAGCTCAGCGAGAATTCATGAATAGCTTGGAAGATTCTGTCGCGCACCAATTGAAAACTGTTTTGGCGCCGTCCCTGAGTTCGACGGAAATCGATGAGATGGAAGTGATGCTGTCTGTTGGACAAGCGGTTGCTGAGAGTCGAGAAGTCTATGAGCGGTTTAAGTTTGTCGTGACTGATCAAACCAAAGAACGCGATCAATATTTTCAATTTTTCTCAGAGCGAGTGGCCACCAAAGCCGGGGCACCTGGTAAGCAAGAAATTACCTCTGCCGCGTTTTTGTGTGGGTCTGCCGTAGTGCCGGCGTTGAAAAGCCTCTTTGAGGATGCGGCAAAACCGGCTGATCAACCCTCCTCCGCTCCTGTGGACGTTTCAGAGGGGAAAGCCAAGGTCCAAGTGAGTGCATCAGCCGTGCCGGCCGGCTCGGCCACTCCTCTTGCTGCTCCGGAGGGGACGACGGGCGAGGGTTTAATTAAGCTCATCAGTGTGGTATCGCGTACTCAAGGGGACGAAGAAGTGGAGACATGGTGGGGGCTTCATCCCCAATTTCGCCGTGATCTTCCACCAGATGAAGCCAAGGAGTTGGCGAAGCATATGAACCGGGTCACGCGGATTGTGGGAGAGCGTTTTGCCATTGTCGTCTCGCTTGCTAAGGCTGGAGCCAGTCGACCTGTCGGGAATGCGTGAGTTCAGGTCGTCCATCCCTTACTATCTCTCGTAACATGCATGAATTCATTGGTGCACGAAGTCAATTCGTGATGCCATCTTATTTAGACCTTGTGAGGCCTCTTTGTGGATAATCTCTCTCGAACCTTACCTGCGGAATTTAAACATCTCTCGGAATTAGCCCATAATTTATGGTGGAGTTGGTCTTTGGAGGGACGATCACTTTTTTCATATTTCGATCCGACCTTGTGGCGATTGACCCATCATGATCCTATGCGACAGCTGGCAGAAATTGATCCTAGCCGACTGGAATTGCTCCGACAGGATGTGGAGTTTATTCGCCGGTATCAGTCAGCCATGAATGCCTTTCATGAGTATATGGGAAGTCAGGATCACTGGTTTGGCACGACCTATCCTCACTTGCGAGGGGGGACGATTGCCTATTTTTCAGCAGAATTCGGCTTGCACCGGTCGGTGCCTTTATATAGCGGGGGATTGGGGATACTTGCCGGGGATCATCTCAAAGAAGCCAGTGATCTAGGGATTCCAGTGGTTGCAGTGGGTTTTATGTATAGCCAAGCCTACTTTCGGCAAGTGATTAATCCCGAAGGGTGGCAGGAGGCGGTGTATGATTCAGTGGATCCTTTGTTGATGCCGATTGAACTGGCGCGAACGCCAGCCGGGGATTTAGCAAAGGTTCAAGTCCGACTGGGGAGCCGAATGGTCACGTGTGTGATTTGGCAGATCCAAGTGGGGCGGGTCTCATTATACCTCTTGGATACCGATACACCGGAAAATTCACCCGAGGATCGTCATCTGACGGCTCGGCTCTATGGGGGAGATCATCGCACACGGCTCTGTCAGGAGTTATTGCTGGGCATCGGCGGGGTGCGGGCCTTACGTGTGGTGGGGCATGATCCTCACGTGTGGCATGCCAATGAAGGCCATCCGGCCTTTCTTTTGGTTGAACGGATCAGGGAGCTCGTTCAGCAAGGGATGCCCTTGGCGGAGGCGGCTGATCAGGTTCGTGCAAGTACGGTCTTTACGACCCATACTCCGGTACCTGCTGGCCACGATGTTTTTTCGGCAGATCTCATTCGCGAGCATTGCCAATGGTGGTGGGAGGATCTAGGGCTTACGCAGGAAGATTTTATGGCGTTGGGTCGTCATCCTGAATTATCAACGGATAAATTCCACATGACGACTTTACCTATTCGTCTGGCCTCGTTCATTAATGGCGTGAGCCGTGAACATGAACAGGTTTCAAAAAAGATGTTTCACCTCCTGTGGCCGGAACGACTGGTACGGGATGTGCCTATTCACAGCGTCACTAATGGGGTGCATGTTCCCACGTGGATTGCGAAAGAAATGGATGCTTTATTTCGAAAATATTTGGGACCCGACTGGCGGGAGCGGTGCGATGATCTGGAGCTGTGGAAGCGTATTGAAGGAGTTCCAGATGAGGAATTGTGGGAGACCAGGCAGTTTCTGAAACGAAAGATGCTCATTTTTATCCGTCAGCGGGCACGGGTAGGATGGATGGATGGGACGATGGAGCCGACGCAAGTGTTGGCGAGTGGCGCCTTGTTTGAGCCGCATTCCCTGACGTTGGGTTTTGCCAGGCGGTTTGCCACGTATAAACGAGCCACGTTGCTCTTTTCGGATTTGGAACGGCTGAAAAAGATTCTCCTGAACCCCTGGATGCCTGTTCAAATTGTTTTTGCTGGGAAATCGCATCCTGCCGATCAGTTTGGGCGTGAATTAATCCATCGTATTTATCAATTTGCCAAAGCCCATGATTTGGGTGGTCATATTGCGTTTGTCGAGGATTATGACATGCATGTCGCGAAATTTCTGGTCCAGGGAGTGGACGTATGGCTGAATAATCCGCGTCCGCCTTTGGAGGCCAGCGGGACGAGTGGTCAGAAGGCTACCTTAAATGGTGTGCCCAATTTGAGTGTTTTGGATGGCTGGTGGAAAGAGGGGTATGATGGGTCAAATGGTTGGGCCGTGCCCCTGCTTGATGAACCGTTTGATGATGCGAAGCAGGATGCCTGGGATTTTGAAAGCCTTTACACACTTCTGGAAAAAGACGTCATTCCTTTATACTACGATCGAGGCATTGATGGGATTCCTCATGGATGGTGTACGATCGTTAAAAATGCCATACGGACCGGGGCTCCCAGATTTAGTGCGCGTCGCATGTTGAAAGAATATGTGGCGCGGGCTTATACGCCGTTGCTTCAAGGTGCCATGTCGTCTGTCGAAGAAAAGCTTGCCTAGGAGCCTGTCGGACTTAGGATGAATCGGCTACAAAAATGTCGAAGCGGCCCATAGTGGGACTATGGGCCAAGAAATCGACGAAATATGGGCCGCTTCGACACTTTTTCGCTCTCGATCCCCTAGACAGGCTCCTAGATATGTGTTTTAGGCTTGTTGGTCGGTAGCATGGGTGGCCAGCCAGCCTGATCAGAGAATGGGGCTTTGTTCTGCTTCCATATTACCTGGGCGGCATCGAGTTGCACAGGTAGTTCTTCACCATATCACGACCAATCGACGGGGGTGTCTATGAAGATTATTCGATGGTGTCTTCTCCTCGGTGTGGTGTTCGGGGCAGGTTATTACACTGGGCAGCAACCGGATGTGGTCAAGCAAACCTTGCGGGATTTATCAGGCGAGGTCCTGGAAAGTACGATTGGTCTTGATCAAACAGTTCAATTGCAACGGAAGATGTTGAAAGCCAAAGAAGGATTTCTAGAAGGGCGAGCTTACTTGCTGGACTATCATTTTCAAGAGGCATCAGCCGAATTTGAACAGGCCCTTCATCATTTAGATGAGGCTGTGGCTCTTGATCCTCAAGGCCCACTTGCCCAAAAGATTTCAAGGGTGAAACAGAAGGTCCGCGAGGCCCAAGCGACATTGGCCCAGGGTCAAAACCTCCCGCCTCATTTACTAGAAGAGCTCCGCCAAGAGTTGCAGGCTGTTCTGCCCTAATTCCGTGCCATCTTAGGCGCTGACCGCCTGCTTTTTCCATGCAGCCAGCATCCGTTCGATCCGAAGTCGTACGACTAAATCTGGATCTTTCATTAATGGCTTGACCGCTTCACGCCCACGGGGGTCGCCGATTTTTTCCAAGGCAGAGGCAGCTGACAGGCGGGTAAACCAATCTGTATCTTTCAAGCTTTCAATTAACGCATCCACGCAACTGGCATCCTTGATTTCTCCTAATGCCAGGATGGCTTGTTTCCTGATCCCTTCATCAGGGTTCTTCAATAATTCCAATAGGCGGCCAACAGCGGGTTTTCCCAGTTCGGCCAATGCCCAGGTGGCGTCGTCTTTAAATTCATCATTGTGGAGCAAAGAAATGAGGGGATCGAGGACTCGTTCATCATTAATTTTTCCCAACGTTTTAATGACGGGTTTTCTGGCATCAAAATCGCGAATATAGCGAAGAAGTAATTCAACGGCAGGAGAGCCGATCATGGCCAGAGCTTCGATTGACGCTTCCCGTACTTGCCAGTCGCCGTCTCGCAAGCATCGAACAATTGGTTCGACGCACCGTTCATCGCCCATTTCGCCCAGGGTAATAATGGCTTCGCGGCGGACGACCCAATCAGAGTCATTTAACAGATCGATTTGAATGTCGATCTCGTCTTTTACCTGCTCTTCAACGAATCCTTCCTCTTCTTCCGTTGCCTCTTCTGATTCAGCTGAGGCTACGATGTCTGTCGTCTCTTCTTCGGATTCGGCAGTAATGGCATCAGCCATTTCATCGACTAATTCGTCTTTGGGCAAGGCGGGTTTGCTCTCCAATGAGACGAATTCTGTTTGATCTGAAAATTCATCATCAATATTTTTTTGGTCGTCACGCATACAAAATTCCTCCAAATGGCTGCTTGGTCATAGCTCTTCGTCTTATTTCTCGTCCCCAGCTTTTCCGGCGGTCCGTGCCTTTTCTCTCTGTTTCACTAATCGAACTTTTCGTTGCGCTCGTTTTAATCGTTTTCGCAGGGATCGAATAGCCGGATTTCCTTCAGGGGTTTCACTTTTTACTGAGGATTCTCTCACTTTGGTCTTAAGGGCAACTGTGTCTTCCTGAAGAGAGCGTCGTTTAGCCATGAGACAAGCATTCTCCTAAATAACAGATGAGTTGACACCCCCTAAAATTGGGGGATTTACCTGACAGAGTCTAGTCAAGGGCCTTGAAAGGTGTCAATGCGTGGATGTAGGAATCTTGGAAAAAGCCGCTAGAGCGGTTCTTGGGGCGTGGCCGTCCTTATGCAGGGTTGCGGATGTTCCTGTCATCACCCCATCTGTAGTTTTGCTGGAAGAACTTTTTCGAGTATTTCTAAGGGTTCCGTATGTCTACGACGTCAAGTGGGGTGATTTTTAAAATTGGAGTTTTTTGGAAATTGTAGCTTGCTCAGCAGGACATTAGGGATTGCTGTGGGGGTAAGGAGGGTTATTTCATAAAAAAACCCCGCTGGGCTCAGCCCAGCGGGGTTTGGATCGTACCTGCTCTTTTGATCAATCCTTACAGAAGCTTCTCTCGT
>JAOUNC010000186.1 GCA_029881175.1 Nitrospirota bacterium
GTCAATTAAGCTGCGAGAGCCAAAGGTTCGTTGGCAATTAAACTTTTCCCGAAGGTTTAACGAGACTCCGAGAGCTCGACACGCTCTGTTGACCTCTTGATTCCCGTCGAAGCCAGTCACCCCCTTTGTTGAGATTCATCATTTTTCTCTTTGGAAGAACTTATTCCAGTTTACCCTAAGATACTTGTGAGTGCCACTCTGGACACTCCCTGTTTGGCCATAAGTTTAAGATAAGCATGAATGATGAGAATTCAAGAGCCTGTGGGTTGGCAGGCATCGTGCGCGAAGCTTTTTCCCCTCAGTTTTTTTAACATGAAACGCGGCGGAGTTATTTGTGGATTTGGTAGAAGTTTTTGATCGGGGAACATCAGCCGTCTGTTTTTGGGCATATATCGTGGAACTCTGCATGCCGCCTTTATTCCCGCAAATTTTTCATCGATGATCCGTGTAGATTGGGAAAAATCCAAAGTGTTTGGGATTGGGCGGTCTCGCTCGACTCCTTGTTGTGCTCTTCAGTCCCTCCAGAAGAGGGAGGGATGAATTGGAAAGTGCGGTGAATCCTATTCAAGAGGATCTGGTTTTTCGAAGGAAGAGAAAGTGGTGGTGATGGCAATTTTTCAGGGACAGCCCATTTCAGAAACTTCGTCTAATATCTACGTGATTATTGCTGAGGATATTCGACATTTCGGAACCACTGCCCTTCCTCAATCTTTGGGTTTCCTTCCGCTAGGAAGTGACGCGGGCCTCTTTTCTTCTCCTTTCTGTGGTATACATGGTCTGCGTGTTTCATTCGGAGAATTTTCGGCGGAAAGCTCATTTCTGAAGGAGAATGGAGATATGGCGTGGACGTTATTATTGGTCGCGGGGTTTTTTGAGATTGTCTGGGCTACCCTGTTGAAATTTACGGATGGGTTTACCAGGGTGTGGCCGAGCATAGGAACGGTTGTTGCCATGGGAATCAGTATGGTGTGTCTGGCGTTTGCCCTTCGGGCGATTCCGATGGGAACTGCTTATGCGGTTTGGACGGGTATTGGCGCCGTTGGCACAGTGATTTTGGGCATAGTCTTATTTGACGAACCGAAGAATGCGGTTCGGCTGGTGTGTCTTGCGATGATTATTGCGGGGATTGCGGGTTTGAAGCTGTCGTCGACTTCTTAGTGTTGGCGCAAAAAAATACAAAAAATTCTCCCTTTGGGATGAGCCAATCTAGACGCGTCAAGATTTGTGGCGGATTAGGCCGATCCGATGGAGCAAAACCGCAGGGGTGGAAGATCATACATTGAACCTACCCTGATCCTCATTCACTTACGAATCGAATTTGACGCACTTGACCAGCACTGATTGATACATACAAGAGATTGCCATTGGTTGGATTCATCTCCAGATCAACAGGCATTTCAACCTTCTCTAAACCCACTGGGCTATCAACACCTGCAAAATCTTCTACTCTAACGAGCTGATGTTGATCATCCACCCACAACACCTTAATCCATTCCTCACCATAGTCTGCAAAAAAAAGGGCTCCCCAATATCGTTGTGGAAAGTCCTTACCAGTGTAGAATGTCAAGCCTGTTACCGTATGCCCTGTAAAACTGGCTCTGGGATATCCGCTGAACCAGTTTTCCCTTGGTTTTGACCGATTCCAGCTCAGGAGCGGAAAGACGAAATTACCCTCGTGACGGACGCCCTGGCAAAGTTGGCTTACGACCGAATGCTTGTGATAGGCCTTTACTTTCACTGGACCTTCGAAACAAGGCCATCCAGCATTGGTTCCTGCACGGACTATTGTGATTTCTTCCCAATCAGTCCATCCGACATCTCCCACGTAGAGAAGTGAGGATTCACCGGTTGATTCCCGTAACGTAAAGCGAAAGGGATTTCTCAATCCCATTCCAAAAATACGCGACTTCGGACTATCCGTATCACCATCATAAAACGGATTATCTGGCAGGCCTAAGCCAGATTCTGAATCGATCCGCAGGATTTTTCCCGCAAGGGAATTGAGTTGCTGTGCCCGTCGTGCCCCAGTGCCTTGTGCCGCTCCAAATAAGAGGTCACACCCATCGCCTCGCTCTCCCACGTCAACCCCTTCCCAACTTGCCCCTTCACCAGCACTGACATAAATCGAGCCATCTGATGCCACCTTCACCGCGCCAACGCCATGGAATGAACTGCAGTTCGGAATCCCATCTTCTGGACCATTCCCAATGAGGATTTTCTCAGAATGTTTGGCGGCAACATTTCCCTCTGCTGTATAACGGACGAGACGACCAAAGGTAGGAATCGAGGCGGATTGGGGAGGTTCGTGTGGCTGATACTGAACAGAATAGAGCAGATAGACATAGGGAATATCAGGAAATCTTGGATGAACGGCCAAGCCCAGCAAGCCGCTTTCTCCTGATGTATGCACATCTGTGAGTGTCACGAATGGCTGGCTTACGCTTTCACCATTTTTAATAATCCGTACGACACCCTGTCGTTCAGCAACGAACATGGTCCCATTTGGCGCTATCGCTAAAGCCGTCGGCTCCTCAAAGCCACCTGCCACCAATTCGTCAACAAATTTCCCTTTTAATAACGGAGGAACTTCAGTTGTCACCACGGGATCAAAAAGGAAAAAGACAAGAGTTCCCCCCAGCACACACATGAGCCCAATTGATACAAAGACTCTCAAGGCTCGACCGTACCCATGTGGCCAGGCTTTTCCAATATTTTTTTTAGGGCTAAAGAATGTCATATCTCAGACTTTTTCGGAAACGTTTCCTTTACCGATTGCTTTTCCTTTGAGGGAAAGATTGTTCGCTTTTCACATTCTACCGTGATCAGATTTCGATAGATGGATGTTATTCACAGCATTTGGCAATCAACGGCAAATAGTACCAATCCGTCAATCCAGGCTCCTAGAGACCTTAGCGTAAGAGTAATCTTGAGGCCCATAGGGTAAGACGACCGACCGTTGTTCATTCCTGTGGTGAAAATTGTTCGAAAAGACCTTTTTCATGCGGCGATCATGACCATTAGTTGGTTGAGGAATGCAGATACTCGATTCCTAGCCTGAAGGTGATGGGTGGGGCTGGAAAACCTCGAAATTCTTCATACGACGCATTTGACAGGTTTTCCAATGCGGCATACCAGCGCCAACCCGGGACAGGGAGGTAGGTGATCGTGGCGTCGGCTTTGGTATACCCTCCAACACGTGTTGTTTGCGTTGGTATTTGAAAGTCCAGTCGCGAGCTGACAACGGTAACCTTGCTACTGAGGCTGACTTTGGGAGATACCTGAACGGTCAGTCCAAACCCACCTCGCCATTTGGGGCGATTTCTCAGCGCATCTCCGGTTTCGGTGATCCGGGTGGTCAAGTAGGTCAAATTCGCTTGGAGTGAGACGGGGCCTTTGGGAGAGAGTTTCAGGGAAAACTCCCACCCTTTCGTGATAGCCGTATCCAGGTTTGTGAGTTGAAACATACCTTGGGCGAGAAGGTCTGGATCCAGGTCGATTAGATCGCGAAAGCGATTATGGAAATATGCCACCGAGGCCGTGAATTCATGCTGGGGGGTGTGATACTCAACCCCGAGATCCCACCCTGTGCTGGTTTCCGGCTTCAAGTCCGGGTTGCCAATAAGGGGATCCCCAAGGCTGGATAAACCTGGAAGCTTGAATCCTTTGCCATAGGCTCCGCGAAAATGCAGTAAGGGAAGGAGTTGATACCATGCGCTAATACGGGGACTCACCCTAGGTTGCGTATGTTGAGAAAGATCTAAGCGAGCGCTGGGGTTCAGCGTGAATTTTTCCCATGGCGTTGCCGCCAGCTCGACGAAGGATCCCCCGAATGTCCGGTCCAGAGAAAAATCTAAGGGTTCATCGGGACGCCCCCCGAATGAACTCAGGTCTTGGGTTCCATTCCGGTTCCCTCGTTCGTGGGTGACTTGTCCGCCAAAGGAGAACGTCCAATGCGGTGTGATGGACCAGGTTTCGGTGAGTCGTGATTGCAATCGGTCATAGCGTGTGTCGAAGGTTGCAGGTGGGAGTCCAAATGCTGTGGGAGAGACGAGGATTCCTGGATTATCAATGTCTTGAATCCGTCTCGAGGCACTGAAGAATAGTTGATGCTGCCAAGTATCAGAGCTGTGTAGCGATACCGTGAATCCCGTCAGAAACTCCTGTGTTTCTCGTTTTTCGGTTTCCTGAAGAAAGGCGAGTTTGGGGCCACCGCTTCCTTCAGGAAAATTTCGCACCGCCGAATCGGTGAATTGTCCTGTCCAGCGGATGTTCCAATTGGGATTGGTGTCCAGGGAAACGTTCCATCCTACCGCCGTCTGAGAAAATCTATCATCCTCCACCTGTTCTCCGTTTTTCGTATGAGAAAGAGAAAAATTGGTAAAAAATGGCCCAACTGATCCCCCTGCCTGGACAAGTCCTTTCAGGTAATCAAAGCGTCCCCCTTCGCCAAGCACTCGAAGATAAGGGGTTGTGGATGCTGATTGAGTGATCAGATTGATGGCGCCGGCCATGGCCTCAGACCCATAAAAGGCCGACAAGGGGCCTCGAATGATTTCCACACGTTCGATTTGGTCAATGGGAATTGTTGAGAGGTCAGCCGAGCCCCCTCGCTGATTGGTTGCGTCATTCAAGGGTATGCCATCCAACATGATCAGGGTGAAATTCGGATCTGCTCCTCGCAAGTATAGAGAACTGATTCCAGCTCGCCCTCCCATTTCATCAATATGTAAGCCGGGCACTTGTCGAAGGATGCTTGGTAGACGATTCGGATGAAGCGGCATGTACTCCTCGCGTTCTATGACGGTAAGACTTTGAGTGGAGTGAGAGCGTCGAGTTGGATTGGCGGTTCCTGTCACAATGATAGGATCAAGTGTCGTGACGGGAGGCTCTTCAGCTTGAATGGGAGTGAGATTCACTATTTCCATAAGCATCATACCGAATAGGGCAAAGGAAAGTAGGAAGGGTGGGGAGTGAAAGTGCATGCAAGGGTTGGAAGCCGCGGGTAAAAATGTTAAGGGGTCAGCATGTCAGTCGGCAAGAACATTTTGGAAGAGAGGTCAAATCTTAATGCCTATCAGCAAAGTGCACACACGAATTTCCTGTGGTATAACGGGGACTTTCTGCCTGATCTTTCCTTTTCAGGAGGTGTGTGATGTCTTACGAATCATTTCCAGCCGAACGCTTTTTTACCGAAATCACCACGGAAGCGGACGCCAGGGCCCTGCTGTGGCGCAGCCGCTTTCACGGCAAAGACTTTGTCTGCCCCCACTGTCACGCTGAGGAGTGTTATGGGATTCGGACTCGACCCGAAGTCCGTACGTGCAAAGGCTGTCGGCGGCAACTCCGCCTCCGGGCGGGTACTATCTTTGAGGCCTCGAAGACTCCCCTGCTTCTTTGGGTCAAGGCCCTGTTTTATGTCATGCAGGGCAAGCGCGGGATGTCGGCCCAGGAACTTCAGCGGCATTTGGGGCTGAAGTCCTACGGTCGAGTGTGGAGCATGCTTCAGAAAATTCGAGCGGCCTTGCAACACCGCGATGCGAGCTATGAGGTGGGCGATGGGGTCATCGAGCTGGATGCCGGCACCTTTGGACGTCGCAGAACCGGCAATCAATGTGATGTGCTCGTGGCCATTGAGACCAAGGCCTGGGTGGATGCTCAGGGACGGGCATGCAGTCGGGCGGGCTTTGCCAAGGTGTTGGTGGGCAAGGAAACGAAGGCCCACGCGCAACAGTTGCTGGAGACGGGCGTGCGAGCAGGCGCGATGGTCAATACCGATGGGAGCTGGAGCTTCAGAAACCTGGCCAGCGTGGATGTGGACTATCAAGTCGTGGCGGGCGATCCTGAAACGTGTGCCCGGTGGTTACCCTGGGTCCACAAATTTATTTCCAACGCCAAGGCCTGGATTAATGGGACGCATCATGGGGTGAAAGACAAGCATATGGGACGGTATGTGGGAGAGTATACCTATCGCTTCAACCGTCGCCATGATGTGTCACGATTGTTTCATCGGGCGCTCGTCGCATGCAC
>JAOUNC010000187.1 GCA_029881175.1 Nitrospirota bacterium
TTTGCGCAAGAAATGAATGAAGGGCGGTTTTATCTTGAACATCAACAGCAGAGATTTGAAACTGCTTGCGAGTAATTTCTTTCTGTAACCGGGCGACCACCTGAGAATCCACATCTCCTACCTTGACGGCATAATCACCGCTTTCCACCAATAACGTGGCAATAAGAGATCCAATCTTTCCGCCTCCAAGGATAACCACTTGATGCATACCAACAAAGACTCCTTTTTTCTATTTTACGCAATTTTAAACTTCTAATCCATGCTCAAGAAAAGCCACTACATTGATCTTCTCAGAGTCCGTCAATAAAATAACGTCCACTCATATATCCATCTTGTTTTTATATAGCTCTTTACGGGTTCCTTTCCAAGACCATGAGCCCCAACTTGTTCACAGGGATTCACCAGCAACCAGGAAAAGCATTCAGCATCATGATGCTTTTGCTAGCCTTCAATTCTATAGATATGAGTAAGGCCGCAACAGAGAATGAGAATCCCGAGAAACCCATCGCCTTGGAAATGGCGTTCAGCGGAACAGGGCCCCAAAAGACAAAGATGTTCACCGTCAAAGATGGCTGGGAATTACGATGGGAAACAGAATCTCCCACATTCAAATTGTCCGCTCATGGGTCCGCTCGAAGACCCTATATCGGCCCAACCAATGAACGCGATGAGGTTCTCCGTTGGTTTGAAGTTCTCGAGCCGATTGTGTTGGCCAATACGACAAAACAACAAGGCACGGCGTTTCACCCATTAGGCGGAACATTTTATCTAAAAATCGTGGCGAATGGCCCATGGAGCATTCATTTAAAGACGATCAAAGACACCAAAGACTACCTGGATGTTCCATATACAGGTGCCCCATAATACGCTTCACAGTAATCTGGAGATAAAGAAATTTTTTCCACCAATGATAATCGACCTTTTGAACGAGGGAGAAAAAGATGGCGAAACTGATTGCACAACCCACAAGAATCGAGGCTGCGGGAAATAAACCAAAACTCATCGACGAGTTTTTCGGTCAGGTCAATTCCGGCAACTCGGGAATTAGCATCGCACGCATGCAAAGTCCTTCTGGATGGGTCGAACCTGGCCAGACTCCGGAGTTTGATGAATATACTGTCGTCCTTCGCGGCATGCTGAAAGTTGAAACAAAAGAAAACACCTTAGAAGTCAAGGCCGGGCAAGGCGTGCTTACGTCAAAAGGAGAATGGATTCGATACAGCACACCAGGGCCAGACGGGGCTGAATATATTGCGGTCTGTCTTCCAGCATTTTCTCCTCACACCGTTCATCGTGATTCCCACTGATTTGAAATTTGGTTCTTCCGGCTATTCCGTGGCTAGCAGGATGGGTTACGGGTCAGTGAGTTTCGACCTCTTTCTACTGGCAGAAGGCAGAATGGAGGGAAACTCGTCGTAGCTGGCTCTAATGGCTACTCATTCTCTGGTTCCTTCTGGAAGTCCGACGCCTGGCACCCGGCCTTCTGGATGAACGCTCGGCCCAATCCGCGGGCCTTGTTTGAGCCCTTCGACATGACTCAGAAAAGACTCGGCGGGTTAGCGCGCCCTCCTATTCCTCGCGTCGGCAAAGCCAGAACATTCTCAATGAACCGCGGATTCCATTGCACCCGCTGGCAATGTCATAAGCAGGACGGCCAATGCACAGGCACCATCTAAGCAACCGGCCACAATCAAATGGTGGAATTCAGCATGAGGAGTTCGCATGTTTCCCCTTCCCTAGTCTTCATTGAACGAATGAGATCAAGAAGCGAAAGCACGATGTTGCACCCGGGCTACCCAGGCGTTGAGCCAAACCCCGAACCATCTGGCAAACAGATTGACATGCCATCGATGAAATCGTAGCCTTCCTCAGCTATTCCAATTGTGCATTCAAAAACTTCCCTATGGCCAATAAGCAAACAGGCAAATCTGATACAAAAATCCGTTGCGGGTGGGTGGGCAACAAGCCTCATTTCATTCCGTACCACGATGAAGAATGGGGCGTACCCGTTCATGAGGACCATCGTCATTTTGAAATGCTCATACTTGAAGGCGCACAGGCGGGCTTATCCTGGTCGACAATCTTGCTTCGACGCGAAGGCTACCGACAGGCCTTTTCCAAATTTGATCCCGTAAAAGTTGCTCGATTCAACGAGCGAAAACAAATAGCTCTGCTCAATAATGCCGGCATTATTCGCAATCGCCTCAAGATAAAGTCAGCCATCACAAACGCCAAAGCTTTCTTAAAGGTCCAAGAGGAATTTGGCTCGTTTGACACCTATATCTGGAAGTTTGTGGGAGGCAAGCCCAAAATCAATCATTGGGTAGACATGTCCGAAGTCCCGGCCACCACACCGGAAAGCGATGCCCTCTCCAAAGATCTAAAAAAACGAGGCTTCAGTTTTGTTGGTAGTACCGTGATGTACGCACACATGCAAGCGGCTGGCTTGGTGAATGATCACACCCTCGACTGTTTTCGACATCCCACCAATGAATAAACTCGACCTTCACGGAAACAGATCACCCAAGCAAGCACCGTCTTTCATCGTGGGTACCCCTCATTCAAGATCATGAAACTAATTGTCCAGAAAGATAGAACCGGCTGTGGATTGGCTAGTGTGGCCACAGTGGCCGGCGTGAGTTACAAGCAGGTAAAAAAGGTAGCGGGCGGATTAGACATTGACGTACAAGATCCACAACTCTGGTCAGACAGCAAGTATGTTCGAACACTCCTCAGACACTACGGCCTCTCAGCTTCTTCTCACACGACGCCCTTCACATCCTGGGAAACGTTACCCTCATTGGCATTATTAGCCATCAAATGGCACAAAAGAAATAGCTGTGCCTTTTGGCTTTGGGTGATTTTTGGAGAGGGGCTGAAGGACCAGTCGTTTTGGATCCGAAACAGTCTCTCAAAAAAAATGTCCGTACCGATTTTGGTCGAATGAAACTGAAATGGTTTATTGCTCTGGGGTCCAAGAGATCCTTATGAAGGTGTCCTTCTAGCCAAGATGGGAAACATTGCATGAAGCTTCGTCGCCCCCAAGATGAATTAGCCGGCTGCTGCTGGCTGGCACGTATGGTTGATAAGGTGCGTGCCTCTCAGCAGGGTGACTTTCCTATTCTCTATCGTCTGTCGCTAGGCAACCCAATCGGGATTGACGGGTATTTCCTGAGACATTTTGGTCTCTCCTTTCGCGAATTTCGAAAAGCCGTCATCCAAAGCAACCATGACGAGACCGTGGCACAATGGTTTCTGAATCAGCCAGGAGTGGATACAGCAACCCTTGCAGCCTGGAATGCGTATGGCCCCAAGCTCGGCACCCCCGGCTATCCGGGCGCATTGATCCTTCGCGTCATTCAACGATTCGTCTATCCCAAATCCATTCGCCAGCCCGTGACCAATCTCTTTGAAATGATCGAACAGGATGAAACACCTGAGGCACGCATAGATTAAAGCCATCATACTTGATCCGGTCGATACCATCGCCTCTTATATGAAAGTAGTTGGAACGTATGAACTATCAAGAAATTTTAGAAGATATTCATCAAGAAATCCTTCACAGATTACCGGCGGGAAAAGTCGCGACGTATATTCCCCAACTGGCCACCATTTCACCTCAGAAGTTTGGAATGGCGGTTCACACCGTCGACGGAGAATTATTCCACGTGGGTGACGCCTTAGAAAATTTCTCGATTCAAAGCATTTCAAAAGTCTACACGCTTGCGCTCGGATTCACCTTCGAAGGCGATAAGATTTGGACTCGAGTCGGACTGGAACCATCCGGCTCAACCTTCAACTCTCTCGTTCAACTGGAATATGAACAGGGCATACCCCGGAATCCATTCATCAACGCGGGAGCCTTAGTGGTCTCTGATATCCTCGTGTCGCATCTGAAAGAGCCCCAAGCCTCTTTTCTTGAGTATGTCAGGCAACGAGCGAATAATGCCTCCATTCAGGATGATCATCAGGTGGCCCGTTCTGAGCGCCAAGCCGGATTTCGAAATGCAGCCATGGCTAATTTTCTTAAAAGTTTTTCCAACCTCACGAACGAGGTCGAAGAGGTTTTAGAGTTTTATTGCTTCCACTGTTCCCTGTCGATGAGTTGTGTGGACCTGGCGAAAGGGTTTCTCTTTTTCGCCAACAAGGGGCACTGCCCTTGGACAAATCAGAAGGTCCTCACTCCCAGCCAAACAAAGAGGGTCAACGCCCTCATGCTCACCTGTGGAACCTATGATGCGGCCGGAGATTTCGCCTTCAATGTAGGACTGCCAGGGAAAAGTGGGGTGGGCGGAGGCATTGTCGGAGTGATACCCAACCGGTTAACCGTTGCCGTGTGGTCTCCAGGCCTAAATGAAAAAGGGAATTCTGCCGCAGGACAATATGCCCTCGAATTATTTACAACCAAAACCGGGGTTTCCATTTTCTGAATCATGAAATGGCATGTCACCATTTTTCTGGGTCTACTGGGAACATGGAGTGGAAATATCGCCTATCCCGCTCAAGAACCCCCACTGACCACAGAAGAGGCCGGAGTATCGGGAACCCCCGTCACAAATGAACGGGTGGAAGCTGGACTCCGCAAGACTCGCGAAGCGCTAAGAGCATTACCAGGGTTTCAGACAAACGATGCACCCACCCATCTACGATTGGCAGAAGTGTTGAACCAGCAAGGCGACCCGAATGGAGCCATTGAGGAATATCAGACCGCTATACAGCTAAACCCCGAAATGACGAAAGCTTTTCGTGGCCTGGGTGCGGTCTACATCGATACACACGAATGGGAAAAGGCTGAACAGGCTTTACGGAAAGGTGTGGAACTCAACCCTCAGGATCACCAGGCATGGTATTGGTTGGGACGATCGCTCATTGCGCAGGAACATTTTCAGTGGGCTCAAGAAGCATTGGAGACCGCCACACACATCCCCCCTCACGATGCGGAAACCTTTTCGGATCTCGGCCTGGCATTCATGGCTCAGGGGAATATTCATGAAGCCGAGACGGCCTTAAAGAACGCGATCGCCCGACAACCGGATTTTGCCGAAGCCCATCACCGACTTGAACGAGTACGTGCTGCCCAAGATAACTCACAAGAACTTATCCGGTCAGCTCAGCAGATTCTCCGAACCCTGTTTCGTCGGGAATAATTTCTCTCCCCATTCTGACAAAAAAAGCGGCCTGCGGCATTCATGCCTACAGGCCGCTCTTTCTCGGCGGAACTCGTGTACCTTCAGTTCGCTATTTTCCTAAACCATCAATCTTCTCATTCACGGTTTCCTTAGCTGTTTCTTTCGCTTGGTCCATCATCCCGCCAGCTTCTTCCTTGGTAGCATCTTTGGCTTCAATAGCTTTCCCCGGTTCGGCTTCTTGCTTCTCCATCGTCTCAGTAGCTTCCTGTTTGGCCTCTTCTGCTTTACCTTTGAGTGCATCCATCATCCCAGCAAACGAAACACTACCAACACTCATCACAAACAGACTTGTGACCACGGCAATCATGAACTTCTTCATACGGCACCTCCAGTGAATTGAAAAATAAAGGGGAAAGCTGAGGGGGGATAAATACTCTGCGCTTTTTTGATTTACATTGTCAATTCCCTTTCAACGGCTGAAGTGCAGGATCAACGATTGGAGCGTAAAACCAAGGCCGAAAGATGTGAGACCTCCGAAGAAGACGACCGACAAAAATTAACATGTCCAAGAGGATTCGCTGATAACGATTCCCCAACTTCCTCATGGGCAGGTTGATCGGTTTTTTAATATACATTTGAAATGATGAGGAATAATGCTAAAGTTCAACAATAGATTAATAGGTTGATTCCTGAAGATTAACGAACCCCGCCAATCACGATTGAATGTTCAGCGAAACGAGAAGTCCTTAAAAAAATTCATACCGAGTGGATGACGCCTTTTTCACTTTTTACTAAAGGAGACCTACATGGCCACTAAACCAACGGCGAAAAAGATTTCACGGAATGTCTCCAAGCTGACATCCGCCACAA
>JAOUNC010000188.1 GCA_029881175.1 Nitrospirota bacterium
CGACCGGCGCGAATATCGACACCGCGCTGTTGCAAGTCTCCAACCGGTTGAATCAGGTCAAAGAATATCCTCTTGAAGCGGATGAGCCGGTGATCAGTAGCGCTGACACGCGTGGCGCGGCTATGGCCTGGTTTATTTTAGAAACCCGCGAGGGCAATCCCGTGAAGATTGAGACGATGCGGGATTTTGCGGAAGATGTGATTAAGGCTCGATTCGAACGTATCTCAGGCGTGGCGGCGTCGAATGTGTATGGGGGGCAAGAACGGGAATTACGCGTCACGGTTGATCCGGCGAAACTGGCTTCACGAGCCATTACGATTCTGGATTTGGCCAAAGCGCTGGATCAGGAGAATCGGGATTTTAGCGCGGGGGATTTTGATGAGGGCAAACGATCCTACATCGTTCGGACCGTGGGGGAATACCGCGATGCCAAAGATGTGGAAAATGTCATCATCACGAGGCGGGGAGGCGCACCTGTCTATGTGCGGGACGTGGCGCAAGCTTCGATTGGATATAAGGATGCTACTCACGTGGTGCGTCAAAAGGGACATCCCTCCATTGCGGTGAATGCCATTCGGCAAACCGGGGCCAATGTGTTGGATGCGATGGATGGACTAAAAGAGGCTGTCGTCGAACTCAATGAAGAAATCCTGGAGCCACGCGGGTTTTATCTTTTTCAAGTCTATGATGAGACGGTCTATATTAAGCGTTCACTCTCATTGGTGCAGCAAAATCTGGTGGTGGGCAGTATTCTGGCCATTTTCATTCTGTACCTTTTTCTCAGGACAGGAAGCAGCACATTGGTCGTGGGCTTGGCCATCCCCATCAGCATGATGGGGACGTTCATTATGCTTTGGGTTCTCGGGCGAAATTTCAATGTCATCAGCCTGGCGGGCATGACCTTTGCGGCTGGGATGTTAGTGGATAACTCCATTGTGGTGTTGGAAAATATCTATCGACACCGGGAGTTGGGAAAATCCCTGTTTCAGGCTGCCTATGACGGCACCGTGGAGGTGTGGGGGGCGGTGCTTGCCAGCACGCTCACCACCATTGCCGTGTTTGTGCCTATTGTGTTTATCGAAGAACAATCCGGCCAGTTGTTCCGGGATATTGCGATTGCCATTAGCGCGGGTGTGGGGCTCAGTCTCGTCGTGTCGATGACGGTGATCCCCTGTCTTTCGGCTCGGGTGTTGAAAACCGTTCGGGCTATTTCCAAGATGCGCTCATCAGGAGATGAGGCATCGGAGGAGAACTTTTCTCAGGACCCCACGGCATCCTCCTCCCGCCTGCTAGGGCGAGTTCAAGGGGGCTTAGGAAATATCGTCTATGACCTCAGCGGGAGCGTGTTTTGGCGATGCGTCACGATTTTAGGCTTTACCTCCCTGGCGATTTTCAGCAGCTGGGCATTGTTGCCCAAAGCCGAATATCTTCCCCAAGGCAATCGTAATCTTGTGATCGGTATTCTTTTGCCTCCACCTGGATACAATGTCGAGGAGTTTGTGAAAATGGGGAAAGTCATTGAATCCCATTTGCAGCCGTATTGGGATGCGAAGCCGGGTTCTCCTGAAGAAGCAGCTCTGGATGGCCCGAGTATCATGAATTTCTTTTATGTGGCCCGTGGGAAGTCGGTCTTTATGGGCGGGCGGGTTAATGATCCAATGCGGGTTCAGGAGTTAATTCCGATTTTCCGAAAGGCCACGGCCGACTTGCCAGGGGTGATCGGCATTATTACCCAGCGGGGACTCTTTGAACGTGGATTGGGAGAAGGCCGGAATATTGATATAGAAATTACCGGCCCGGAATTGGAAACCCTGGTTGAATTGGGTGGACAAATCTTCGGGCAAGTGAAGGGCGTGATTCCTGAGGCGCAGGTCCGTCCCATCCCCAGTTTGGACTTAGGGAGTCCTGAGGTTCGGGTCACCCTGAAGCGTGACCGGGCCGCCGATGTGCAAATGACCAATCAGGAGTTAGGCTTTACGATCGATGCGTTGGTGGACGGGGCCAAGGCCAGTGACTTTCAATTCGAAGGCGATGAGATTGATCTGACCATTCGCGGCCTGGATCGATTTGCAGACCGGACCAATGCGCTCAGTTCCATCCCCATTTATACCAAAGGGGGGAACATGACTACGGTCGGCAATATCGCGGATATTCAGTTAGTGGCCGGGCCTGAACAGATTAATCACATTGAGCAGGAAAGGTCTATTGCGATCCAGGTGATTCCGCCATCGGAGATGGCCTTGGAGCAAGCCATGGATGTGATTCGGGAGCAAATTCTGATTCCACTGAAAGAGGGCGGTACCTTGGGACGCCTGTACAATGTGAAAATATCTGGAAAAGCTGACGATCTCACCAAAACCTATGATGCCCTGAAATGGAACTTTATTCTGGCTTTTACCATTACGTATCTTTTGATGGCGGCCTTATTTGAAAGCTTTCTCTATCCCCTGGTGATTATTTTTACCGTGCCGTTTGCTGCGGCGGGCGGTTTTTTGGGGTTGTCGCTCGTGAATAATTTTGTCGCCTATCAGCCACTCGATGTGTTGACGATGTTGGGTTTTGTCATTCTTATTGGCGTGGTGGTGAACAATGCGATTTTAGTGGTCCATCAGGCGCTCAATTTTATGCGGGGTGCTCAAACCGCTGAGACGTTGTCCGTCGAAACGGGAAAGGGTTTATCGCTCCGCGACGCCATTCGGGAATCGGTCAAGATCCGGGTTCGGCCCATTCTGATGACCACGCTCACGACCTTGTTCGGTTTGTTTCCGCTGGTGGTGTCTTCCGGGGCGGGATCAGAGCTGTACCGTGGGATTGGGAGTGTGGTGTTGGGTGGCCTTTTGGTCTCAACCCTCTTTACGTTGATTGTGATTCCGGCCTTATTTACACTCGTCATGGAAGCTCAGCAAAAGTGGGCAGAGAAAAGACAACCTCAATTGGCGGTACAGCCTTCGGGAGGCCATCTATAGCAAAGAGGCGAGGGAAATGATGTTATGGTGTTACAGATGTTGAAGGTGTTCAGGCTGTTAGTCATATCTAGTGCTGTATTGGCCGGAGCCCACATGGTTGCCTGGGCAGCTCCTTTAGAGCCTTCCACGGCTCAGGATCTTCCTGAGTTGCGATTGAGTTTGCGGGAGGCCATGGATGCTTCGGTGGATCAAAATCCTACGGTGAGGTTATTTCAAGAACGCATCAATCAAGCACAGGATGTGGCTGACACCCAATTAGGTGAATTATTGCCAAATCTTAGTGGTAACGTGGGTTACTCACGAAGACGTTTTTTTACAGGGTCATTTGGTTCGCAGGCCACCGTTGTCGGTCCACGGGATTTTTACGAAATGCGGGCCTTTCTCACCCAAAATGTGTTCAGCTTGAGTCTCATTCAAAAATGGCGGGCTGCCAAAGCGGGCGTAGATGTGGCCGGGTTGGATGCGGAAGTCACCAAACGTGATACCATGGCCACCACGGGTCTTGTCTATCTGGAAGCCCTTCGGGCCAAAGCGGCTGTGGTGGCTCGCACAGCGGATGTCGTCCTGAATAAGGAATTACTTCGTTTGGCGACAGAACGAAAATCGGCTGGGATGGCGACAACCTTGGATGTGACGCGAGCGAAGGTTCAATTGGAAAACGCCAGACAGCGATTATTAGTTGCTGAAAATGGGCGGGATCGTGCCAAACTTAATCTGATTCGCTCAATGGGGCTTTCGTTCGATGTGCGCCTGGTCCTTACGGATGAAATGAAATTAGTGCAAGTCTCTGAGCAATCTATAGGAGAGGCCATGCAGGTTGCGAAAGAAAACCGGACTGAACTGAAGGTACAGAAAAATCGTGAGCGACTGGCCTCCCTGGCGTTAAGTTCTGTGACCAATGAACGGGTCCCCTCCATTCAGGCTTTGGGGGATGTGGGTATGATCGGCAATCAAATTCCCGACGCACTCACCACAGACAATGTTCAGGTGCTGATGAGAGTGCCGATTTTCGATGGAGGGCAGCGGGAAGGAAGAATTTCGGAGAGCCGCAGTAAAGTCAGACAGGAAGAAATCAGAACGCAGGATGTGCAATATCAAGTGGCGTTGGAGGTTCGCGATGCGCTCATTACGCTCAATTCGGCCAAGCAGCAAGTGGCGGTTGCCGAAGAAGGATTAAAGCTCTCACTCACCGAATTAGAATTATCGCGTGAACGGTTTGCGGTCGGTGTCGCGACAAATCTTGAAGTGACGGATTCTCAAACCCGTGTGGCTGAAGCCCGGGATAATTTGATTCAAGGATTGTTTACCTTTAATGCCTCTCGTCTGAGCCTGGCCCGTGCGCAGGGTCAGTTGGAAAAATTGTAACGGATCGAACGTGTTCGTTCAGAAGGTAGTATGACCACACTCCAACTCAAACAGGAAATTCGTACGGCCGCCAGTAAGCGGCGAACGTTTGCGATTATCAGTCATCCCGATGCGGGCAAGACGACCTTAACCGAAAAACTCTTACTGTATTCCGGCATGGTCCGAACGGCGGGGATGGTTGGTGCGCGGAAAAATGGGAAAATGGCCACGTCCGACTGGATGGAAATGGAGCAGGAGCGTGGGATTTCCATTACCGCATCTGCTATGCAGTTCCCATATAAACAGGCGATCATTAATGTGTTGGACACGCCAGGCCATCAAGATTTTTGCGAAGATACGTACCGCACGCTGACGGCGGCGGATAGCGCCATCATGGTCATTGATGCGGCCAAAGGGGTGGAAACGCAAACACGAAAGTTATTTGAAGTCTGCCGTCTTCGTCAAATTCCCGTCTTGACCTTTATCAATAAAATGGATCTACCTGGCCGACCACCCCTGGACCTCATGGCGGAAGTTGAAGAAATTTTAGGTATTCATGCCAGTCCCATCAATTGGCCCATCGGGTCTGGACGCGAGTTTATGGGTGTGGTCAATCGAGAAACACGCCAAGTGCTGCTCTATACCAAGACTGCGAAGGCTGGCGCGGCCAAACCTGAGTTGACGGAACTTTCGTTGGATGATCCTTCGTTAAAGAATCGTGTGCCGGCCTATGTGTGGGAAGAGTTAGAGCATGATCTCGAATTATTAGAGATCGCCGGGAATCCATTTTCCAAAGATGAATTCCAAAATGGAAAAGTGACGCCGGTGTTTTTTGGCTCGGCTCTGACCAATTTTGGTGTTGAACCCTTTTTCGATGCTTTTGTCGACATGGCCCCTCATCCGTATGCCCGGGTTGCAGATACGCCGGATGGAGAGGAACAACTCATCGATCCAGTCGAGACCCCGTTTAGTGCCTATGTCTTTAAGCTTCAAGCCAATATGAATCCGCGTCATCGTGACAGCACCGCCTTCCTGCGCGTCTGTTCCGGGAAGTTCGATCGGGATATGGTGGTGAAACACCATCGGACCAAGACGGAGGTCAGATTATCACGCCCCCACAGTATGGTGGCCAAGGAACGCAATACGGTGGACGTGGCGTATCCTGGCGATGTCATCGGCATTATCAATCCCGGAGTGTTTCAGATCGGCGACACGATTTCGGTCGAGAATGGGTTCAATTACAAACCGCTTCCACAATTTCAACCAGAAGTCTTTGCCCGCGTGCGGCCGACCGATACGGCCATGCGGAAATCGTTCGACAAAGGAATCGAGCAACTCGCCAAGGAAGGAACGATTCAAATTCTGCGAAGCCTGGATGGCCTGGAGTTTTTTGTGGCCGCAGTCGGAAGGCTGCAGTTCGATGTGTTGGAGTTTCGCCTCCAAAGCGAATACCGCGTCAAAACAATCGTCGATACGTTGCCCTACGAATCCAGCGCCTGGTTAGTGGGCGATGTGGAGACCTTTAAGCCACCCTCTGACGCGCTGGTGGTGAAAGACAGTAGAGATCGAGCGGTCGTCCTCTTCCGAAGTGCCTGGTCGAAAAACTTCGCCCGCGAACGCAACCCCCAACACGACTTCAAGGATATGGGCTAACCCCGCCTTCCCCTGT
>JAOUNC010000189.1 GCA_029881175.1 Nitrospirota bacterium
GCGCGGACAGTAGGTTAGCTCAGGATGAGCTGAACCCCAGAAGCCAGAATACCTCGTTTGTTCCAAGGCCAATGTTCCCTCGTGGGCTGGGGAAGTGGTGAGGATGAAGAATCGGGTGCAATCCTCAAGGTTATACAAGCCTTGGGGATTTTTTATTTTGGCACGATTTTGGGACTTCTGGGGGAAGGTTTGTGGGCAAAGGCGATACATTTTCCCTTACCCTAGCCCTATCCCCTTGAAGGAGAGGGGAGATGATCGTAGTCTACCTGTTCGGATTATTTTTTCTGTTATAGTTACGTGCTTTTTTGCAGCCTCTTATCCAATTTCTCTCGTGTATGCTGATGAGACCGATTCTATGAGACGTCGACAACAGGGTATTTTGACGGGCATGCCGTTTATGGCCAATATTGCGCCGCGTACGTTTGTTGATGATTTGGATCGTAAGCTCTATCTTGCCAAACCGCCTACACGTATTGTGTCTCTTGCTCCAAGTATTACCGAGATCTTATTCGCCATCGGATTAGACGAAGAAATTGTCGGGGTGACGGATTTCTGCAATTTTCCTCCAGCAGCGCTGACCAAACCGAAAGTCGCGTATTCTCAGCCAAATATAGAAGCGTTGGTAGCGCTTGAACCGCAACTGGTATTAGCTCCTCCTTCGTTCCTTCGTGCGGATTTGTTAGCGAAGTTGGAACAGCTCAAAATTCCCACCTTTGTGCTGGAATCGAAAACGGTTGAAGGTATTTTGGGGCATATTCAGTTATTAGGACGAATGCTGGGCCGGTCCCCAGAGGCCAACGCCTTGGCAGCGGCCATGCGCAAACAGGTCGCTTATGTGACGAGTCGCGTTGAAGGCCGGCTTCGTCCGACGTTGTTGTATGTCCTCAATTCAGAGCCGTTGATTACGGTGGGTCCGGGAAGCTTTATTCATCATTTGATTGAACTGGCGGGCGGGAGAAATGCCGCCGAGCGGGCGAATGCGCCATACCCCCGGCTGACCATGGAAGAAGTCTTGACGCAAAATCCAGACATCCTACTCTTTCCAGTAGGAGAATATGAAGGAATCCCGCAAGCTGAACAAGATCGATGGAAACGCTGGGAGACCATACGGGCCGTGCAAGAGGGAAAACTCTTTCAGGTCAATAGTGATTTGCTCAATCGTCCGGGGCCGCGCGTCATTGACGCGTTGCGGCATTTGGTCAAAGTCCTGCATCCAGATGTTGCTTTCGATGATCCTGTTGACGAACCCAGACCAGAGATTCGCTAAATAATCTACTGTGGCATGATCCCCAACCCTTCTTTTTTGGAAAATTGTTTGTGAAACAAATTCTTGACGCACCACCACTGAGCACCCCTTCGGCGGGGCGCTCGTTGGAGCCTTCAGCTAATGGCACACGTAATGTGGCAACGGTATCGAGGCGAACATTGACGCGGAGTCGTTGGTGGCTATGGATGAGTGCCGCCTCTGTGGGGGCTGTGTTGGTCTTCGTTGCGTGTTTGGGATTTGGCACACAAAATATTTCTTATTCAACAATTATTGCTGTGATGATGGGGGCAGTGGCTGGCTCGCCTATGGAGCAGGGTTCTAGTGATCCGATTTCCGTCATCCTTCTCCAGGTCAGGATGCCTCGCGTGGTATTGGCATTTTTGGTGGGTGGCAGCTTGGCCATGGTTGGCGTGGCGTTGCAGGCTCTGTTGCGCAATCCCTTGGCCGATCCGTTCGTCATTGGGATTTCCAGCGGAGCTGCACTTGGGGCGGCGATTGCTCTTCTCTTTGGCCTTGGGATATCGGTGGGGAGTCTCTCGGCGCTGCCGGTCTGTGCCTTTGCGGGTGCGCTGTTGTCGCTCATGATCATGTACCGTATCTCTGCGGCGCAATATGGCTTTTCCGTCTATACCCTGTTGCTGGCAGGGGTTGTACTGAATGCTATTTTTTCGGCCTTCATCATGTTCCTCACCAGTATTGCTGACCCGAATCGAGCATTTGGGATGTATGCCTGGCTGATGGGCACGTTGACCGGGCCTGATTGGGCAACCTTAGGAATGTTGGTCTTGTATCTGGGAGCGGGGCTGGTCATTCTTGGTATGCATGCTCAGTCGCTGAATCTGCTGACGCTTGGTGAGGAAACCGCTCGTTCGTTGGGTGTTGAGGTGGAGCGTGTTAAAAAAATGGTGTTTCTCTCTGCGGCGCTTCTCACTGGAGCGGTGGTCAGTTTTAGCGGCATCATCGGATTTGTCGGGCTGATCATTCCGCATGCGGTGCGATTAGTGGTTTCGGCGGATCACCGTCTGTTGCTGCCAGTTGCCGGGTTGGTGGGAGGAGTGTTTTTGATGCTGGCTGATACGGTCGCCCGTACCGCATTGAGTCCCAGTGAATTTCCGGTTGGGGTGATCACGGCATTGGTGGGTGGGCCCATCTTTTTATGGTTGTTGACGACTCGCCAAACGCAGTTGGGAATGAAATAACCAATACGATGAACGACCCATTCACCTCCAACGTGGCCTATTCGCTGAAAGATGTCAGCTTTTCTTATTCAAAAGGAAAACGCGCGGCATCGGAGTCCGTCTTGAAGGAACTGTCCTGCCTGATTCTTTCTGGACGAATATTGGGAGTTCTTGGCCCGAATGGGTCTGGGAAAAGTACCTTATTGAAACTCTTGGCCAAAGTGCTTCAACCACAAACAGGCATGATTTACATATTAGGCGAATCATTATCGGGCCTGTCCCAGTTAGACGTGGCGAAGCGAGTGGCGCTTGTGCCACAAGAAACCCTGCAAGTGTTTCCCTTTACCATTGCGGAAATGGTGTTAATGGGCCGGTCTCCTCATCATCAAGGGTGGGGAGGATGGCATTGGGAAGATTCTCACGATTGGGCAGTGGCGCAGAAGGCGATGGAAGAGCTAGATGTCGCGCATCTCGGCAATCGACTGGTGACTGAAGTGTCTGGTGGAGAACGACAGCGGGCCGTGGTTGCCAGGGCTTTGGTGCAGGAGCCGCAGATTTTGTTGTTGGATGAACCGACGGCCTTTTTGGATCTTCATCATCAGTTGGATATTGCTCGTATCATCAAACGATTGAATCGTGATCGAGGGCTGACGGTGGTCCTGGTTTCGCACGATCTGAATTTGGCCAGCCAATACTGCGATCAAGTCTTGCTGTTGAACCATGGGCGTCTAGCAGCCATGGGGTCGCCTCAAACAGTCATTAAGCCAGAAGTCATCGAAGCGGTGTATGGATGTTCGGTGCTCGTTGATCGGCATCCGCAATCGGGGCGGCCGCGTGTGTCATTGCCGGTGTAATTGTAATCGAAAGTCGGTGTCCATTGTTTATTTATCATTTTACAAAGGAGCAGGGTTTGTTTAGCGGAATTTAAACGGTTGTGATGGGGAAGCTGGTGTAAATCCAGCACGGTGCCGCCACTGTAAGCGGGGAGTGATTCTGCAAGAGGCCATTGTGAGCGACGAACTCATGAGAAGGCGCAGAGGAGCGATAATCCGCAAGTCAGGAAACCCAGCAGTCGTTTCTTCCATAAAACCCCTTCGAGCTAAAGGGAGGTGGAGCATGTCCACGAAGTTGCTGCGTTTTATTCTTGCCCAGGTTTCTGTGTTCCTCATGTGTGTGCTGCAGTGGACTTCTGCCTATGCGGAAGAGGCTGTAGTTTTTGATGAGAGCCAGTCTTCCGTTCAACAATTATCAGAAATTCTGGTCACCGATACCAGGTTGCCCAGTATTCAGGAAAATATTTTGGCCGTTCCGGCTAAGGTGACGGTCATTGCAGCTGAAGACATTCAGAAGTCAGGGGCAAAAACGGTTCAGGAGGCCCTTGAAAAGGCCACTGGGGTGGTGATGTATGATCAGGTGGGCAATGCCTTTGAACAACGAATTGATTTGAGGGGATATAATGGAAATCCCGTGTCTTCTACTAGTGTTTTTGTTGATGGTGTGCGGGTGAACGAGCCGGAGTTTAATCAAATGAATTTCGATCTCATCCCTTTGGAAACGATTGAGCGAATGGAAATTATCCCGGGAGCTTCAGCAATTTATGGGAAAAATGCCATGGGAGGAGTGATTAATATTCGCACCAAACGAGGATCTGAGCCACGCCAGATGACGGGTGAGACTGCCTTGGGGAGCTTTGGGCGTCAGCGTTATAACCTCAATACTAGCGGTCCAGTTGGAAAGCTGGATTACTATGGGTCCTTGAGCAGAGAGCGGGAAGATGGCTATCGGGATGGGTCGGATGCCAAATTGTGGCGGGGGTTTGGAAAGGTCGGCTATCACCCCATGGATGGGACTGACCTGGCAGTTTCGTACACGTATATCAATGATCATTTGGGGCAAGCCGGTTCCCTTCCTCTGAGCTTGGCCGAGGAGGATCCCAAGGCTAATTTTACCCCAGGGGATTTCGTGGATCGGGAGAATAATTTTGTCAGGATGAATGCCCAACAGGACATTCCCGGGGGATTTACGTTCACGGGGAACGGGTTTTATCGTCGTTTACAAGAGGAATCATTTTTGGTCAGCCAGCCATTTACGTTGGGTGGGATGAACTCCACGAGCCAGAATTTTGTTGACACGGAATCGTGGGGGGGGACGTTCCAGTTAACGCATGAGTTGGAGGTGGGGGACCTTCGGAATGTGTTGGCGGTCGGGGGAGAGGTGGCCTGGAATGATTTTAAGAATAGATTATTGTCACTTTCCGATTTTGGCCCATTTCATATCCGGAGGAAATCGGAAGAAGAGGTGACGGCACTTTTTGTTCAGGATACGCTTCATCTCTTTTCAGATGTGGTGTTAGTTGGTGGGTTTCGGTATGACAGAAATGAATTGGATTTTCGAGATCTTTTGAATTCAACAAATGATGGCAGAAAGGTGTATAACCGCATCACTCCACGCGCGGGGCTGACCTATTTTCTGGCACCACAAACCAGTGCGTATTTTAGCTATTCTCAAGGGTTTCGCGTTCCAACGAATGATGAGCTCTTTGCTCAGGGAGATTTTGGTTCCAATCCTAATTTGAAAGCGGTTCGATCGAATAATTTTGAAGTAGGGTTCAAGTCCCAAATCAGTACCTGGGGAGATTTGGCCATGGCGGTGTATCAGTCGAACATCCGAGATGAAATCTTCTTTACTTGTCTCGCATGTGATTTCAGTCCTGGCGATGGGCAGAACCGGAATGTTCCGAAAACCAGACGGCGTGGGTTTGAGCTGACGCTTAAAGTGAAACCCAATGAGTTTGTCGATGGCGTGGTGAGCTATACCTATACCGAGGCACAATTTCGAAGTTCGTTTAACATTTCGTCTGCCCGCGTGGTGGATGTGGGTGATAGTTTCCCGCTCGTGCCGAAAAACAGGCTGAGTGTGACGGGTACGGTGCATCCAGCCAAAGGATTAAGTCTTTCGCTCAGTGGGCTGTATGTCAGCACGCAATTTTTACAGGGGGATGAAAGCAACACGCGCGATCGACTGCCTGGTTATTTCGTGTTAAACGGTCGTGTGGCCTATGAACATGCGGTGCCGGGTGGAATACTGAAAGGGTTTCTTGCGGTGAACAACTTATTGGATAACAATTACTTTACTTCCGGAATCTATGCCGCAAATAGAATTACCGGAGGAGGTGCCATTCAAGAGTTCGTTGTGCCAGCTCCGGGTATTGGATTGTTTGGCGGGTTGAATTATCGTTTCGAGAGCTTTCCCTTCTAAGCAGAATTGTGACCAGGTGAATTTGAGATCGTCTGTGGGAACTGATTGATTTCGTATTTACCTTTCCTTCAGCTTGCCAGGGTGAAGGCTAGTTTTCCAGTTATCTCAGGCTTCTCCAGGTTTTTGAACAGGCCGTAAGGAAATATATGTGATTATTTGATCTGAATTGGATGAAATCCGTTAAACATGGATTGAATGACTCTTGTAGATGGAATGGGTTAATCTTTCAGATTGTAGATTGAGGAGAGGACTGTTATGCG
>JAOUNC010000004.1 GCA_029881175.1 Nitrospirota bacterium
TTTCGAAATTGCGATCAGGTGTGAAGGGTCATTGGTCCTACCGCACCGTGGCCTGGGAAATGAAACAGCAAATGCTCAAACGACATCCATACTTGGGAAATATAATCCAGGCCACGTCACCAGATGTTAAAGATTCACTAACCCGGTAATTCAACATAGAAAGATGAGTAGTAATTCTGATGTCCAGTACCCAAGCTCATATTGAATCGGCCATTTCTGAGGGGCAATGGGATGTTGCCTATGAGGAGGCGTCTTCTTGGTCAGCTCAGCCCGATTGCAGCCCCTTGCCTTTTTTTGCGGTGAATGTCGTGTGTCTCTTGCGAGGGGACTTTGCGCAGGCGTGGAGAGTCTATCCTCATGCCCTGGGTGAGGAGGCTAATGTCCAACTCGTTCGGGAGTGGGTGGTTTCTCTCAAAGAACGGTATGCTGACTCCCCGCACGTGGCGTTATTCGAAGGGGTCTTTCATACCCAATCTGGTCGTCTGGAGGATGCGTTTGCCTGTTTTGAGCGAGTGATCATGATGGCTCCTGAGTCTCCGTATCCACATTTTTTTCTGGCACAGATTCATCAACGTCAAGGGCGTATGGATCAAGCGGTGAAAGGTTTTCGGGAAGCGATTAAGCGAGATTCCTGCTATGTCGCGGCTCGACTCAAACTTGGGGTAGCCTACCAGGAGCAGGGGCAGTTGGAAATGGCCATCCCACAGTATCGGGAGGTCTTGGCGCTTCGTCCAGACGAGGCCGTAGGACATACGAATTTGGCTTGTGCGTTAGCCGAGCAAGGCAAGTTGGACCCAGCGATCGAAGAATATAAAAAAGCCTTAGTCATCAACCCTGACGATGCGGAAGTGCATTTTGCTCTGGGAGGGCTGTATGAAAATAAAGGCCGAGTTGATTTAGCAAAGAGACAATACGAGGAAGCTCTTCGCCTGAACCCCGACTTTGGTCCGGCCGCGACGGCTATTGGTTGGTTTCTGTATGACAAGGGGCAAAATGACTTTGCCATGGATTATTTTAGTAAAGCGCTAATTGCCAATCCTGACGATGCTCAAGCGACGTTTGGGGTGGGTCGCATCTATGAAGAAAAGCGCATGCCTGAGTTAGCGGTGCAGCATTACCAGAAAGCGCTGTCCCTGGAAAAAGATCCTGATCGGAAGACCAGGATTATCAATTTTATGGACAAACTGTTTGGCTAGGCGAAGATTTATGCTTGGCGAAGGGTCTGTTGGATAGCGGACATTTGGGAGTGGAGGCCTCCTGCATTTTTGACTTCTTGCTGGATTTGTTCTTGTAAATAGGATGAGTAGCCCACCTTGTCCACAAACAATCGAAAAAATTCATCTGGTGTCAGTGCGGTTTTCGCCTGAAGCTCCTCAAGAATGTCGTCACTGATTGGGATGAGTGTACTGCCGATATGGAGAATCCCTTTGTAGTAGTTTTCCTCTCCTCGCAACTCTAGTCTAAGCCCAGGTTTAGGCTTCACGGTTTTGTCGACTTTTGTCTCAGAACTGGTTGAATTTTCAGGGAAGTTTTCCATAAGCGGATCCAATTGTAGGTTATTAGGAATCAGAATGACAAGGACTTTCAGCTTTCTTGACTGAGTTGAGACCCTATGCTAGCGTAGCGACCTTTTTGGCGCGGGTCCTCCTGTTTTTCCTGCCACTTGCGCCTTTATTTATTTACGATGGAGAACACAGTCGATTATGTCACGCGTATATAACTTTAGTGCTGGGCCAGCGATGTTACCGGAATCGGTATTGAAGCAGGCTCAAGGAGAATTGTCGGATTGGCATGGAGCCGGTGCATCAATTATGGAAATGAGCCACCGGGGTAAAGAGTTTGTCTCAGTGGCGGCAGAAGCTGAACAGGACGTCCGCGAGTTATTGGGCGTTCCCAATAATTATAAGGTGCTCTTCCTCCAAGGCGGGGCTTCGGCACAATTTGCCACTATTCCCATGAACTTGTTGCGCGGAAAAACGTCCGCCGATTACATATTGACAGGGGCATGGGGTAAAAAAGCGATTAGTGAGGCCAAAAAGTATTGTACGGTGAATTTGGCGGCATCTTCAGAAAGTGGGAAATTTACGAGTATTCCTTCATTCGAGAGTTGGTCATTAAAAAAAGACGCCGCGTATGTCCATTATACTCCCAATGAGACGATTGGCGGTGTGGAGTTTCACTGGGTGCCTGATACAGGTGATGTCCCCTTAGTGGCTGATTTTTCATCAACGATTTTGTCTCGTCCGATTGATGTGAGCCGTTTTGCCTTGATTTACGCCGGGGCACAAAAAAATATTGGTCCAGCCGGGCTCACCTTAGTAATTGTGCGGGATGATCTTATTGGCGATGTCCTGCCTGTGACCCCGAGTGTGTATGACTATGCTCAGCAAGCTGAAGCTGACTCGATGCTGAACACTCCCCCCACCTTTGGGATATACCTGGCTGGTTTAGTCTTCAAATGGTTGAAGGCCCAAGGAGGTTTGGCTGCCATGGGAACTCTTAATGAACGCAAAGCGAACAAGCTCTATGCCGCGATTGATGGCTCCAGTTTCTATCGCAATCCGGTTGAGAAAGCTTCAAGGTCGTGGATGAATGTCCCATTTATTCTGGCCAAACCTGAGCTAGACAAGGAATTTTTGGCGGGTGCTACGGCCGCAGGGTTAACGACCTTAGAAGGGCATCGTTCGGTTGGGGGCATGCGTGCCAGTATTTATAATGCCATGCCTGAAGCGGGTGTGGACGCCCTTGTTGCCTATATGGCCGATTTCGAAACACGCAAAGCGTAGTCATTTTCTTTCAATCTTCTGTGTCAGGGTTTTTTACCAAACGGAGTGATGTATGAATATTCTTGTCAGTGATAGCCTTTCCCCTAAAGGGGTAGAAGTCTTAGAGCGAGCAGGCTTTTCCGTCGCGGTAAAAACCAAATTAACCAAAGAAGAGCTATTGCAGGAAATTGGCAACTATGAAGCCTTAGTTGTACGGTCGGCCACCAAAGTGACCAAAGAGGTGATTGAAGCTGGAACGCGTCTCCGCATTGTGGGCCGGGCCGGAACCGGCTTGGATAATGTCGACACAGAGGCGGCTACTCGGCGAGGCATTGTGGTGATGAATACGCCGGGCGGTAATACGATCACGACGGCTGAACATACTATGTCGATGATTGCTGCCATGAGCCGGAGAATCCCCCAAGCGACCAAGTCGATGAAGGACGGTAAGTGGGAAAAGAGCAAGTTTATGGGAAGTGAGCTCTATAACAAAACCTTAGGCCTAGTTGGGTTGGGGCAAATTGGTTCCTATGTTGCCAAGTTGGCTCAGGGATGGTCGATGAATGTTATTGGCTATGATCCCTATTTAGCGGCTGACCGAGCGAAGCAAATGGGCATTGAGGTGGTGGAGCTTGAAGAATTATTTCATCGGGCAGATGTTATTTCCGTTCATACTCCCCTTACCAATGAAACTCGGGGGATTATAAATACCGAGACGATGGCGAAGATGAAAGATGGGGTGATGATCGTGAATTGTGCTAGAGGGGGCATCATTAACGAGCAGGATTTGTGCGAGGCGCTGCAATCAGGCAAAGTCGCTGCAGCGGCCTTTGATGTGTTCGAAAAAGAGCCAGTTGATCCACAGAATCCCCTTCTCAGTCTAGAAAATTTTACCTGTACTCCTCATATTGGGGCTTCTACAGAGGAAGCCCAGGAAAATGTGGCCATTGGTATTGCTGAGCAATTCGTTGATTATTTTAAGCGAGGTATTGCTCGGGGGGCCGTCAATGTTCCGTCGGTGGCGCCTGAAGTGCTGCCGCAGTTGCAACCCTATTTGTTGTTGGCTGAACGTATGGGGCGCTTTCAGGCTCAATTGTTGGAGGGGGGAATTAAATCAGTCACGGTCGAATATGTGGGAGAGGTTTCGCAACTTACGCTCGCTCCGATTACCGTGGCCATTTTGAAGGGGTTGCTTTCTCCCATCTTGGAAGATGTCATTAACTTTGTGAATGCTCCGATTGTGGCCAGGGAGCGTGGGATCGAAGTAAAAGAAGTGAAAAGTAGTGATGCTGGTGATTTTACCAGTTTGATTCGCATTAAGGTTGAGACCGGTCAAAAAACGTATGCCTTGGCAGGTACGCTTTTTCACCGTCAAGAGCCTCGTGTCGTGGAAATTAATCAATTCCAAGTCGAGGTGGTTTTAGAAGGACAGATGATCTTGATTGATAACGTGGATCGTCCTGGTGTGATTGGCATGGTTGGGCAAATTTTGGGCAAGCATGAAGTGAATATCGCCCGCATGCAATGTTCACGCATTGAGCGAGGAGAATCGGCGCTGCTGATCATTGGGCTCGATGCGCCTCTATCTCCTGTCGCCCTAGATCTCCTCAAAAGGGAGAAAGATATTCTGTCGGTCCGCATGGTTGATCTGGGTTAGTCTGACGTCTCTTCTCCCATTAACGACCCTTGGCCGGGGACGGCTGCATGAGGTAAGTTCTTTTCATCGATCCCATGAAACCGGCCCGTTCCCTTATCCCCATTGGTACAGCAACCTTATTGCCCCAGACGGCTCGGCGCGTCCGGCACCTGGAAGACCAATTCATGGTCTATTTGGCCAAGTGGGGTTACCAGGAAATTATACTTCCAACCTTTGAGTATCTTGATGTCCTCTCTGTTGGGCTCCCTCCAGAAATCTTAGAAAAATGCTATAAGTTTGCCGATTGGACCTCGGGGCGCATGCTGGTGTTGCGTCCAGACGCGACAGCTCAAATTGCCCGGATGGTGGCGATGGGGTTAGGAGGCGATGTGCTCCCTATGCGCTGCTCCTATCGAACCACCGTGTTTCGCTATGAATTGGAGCATCGTGGGCGAGACCGAGAAGTGTTTCAAGTGGGGATTGAGCTCGTCGGGAATGACACTCCACAGGGTGATGCCGAGATCGTGACCATCCTGGCAGGCTTGTTTCAGCAAGTAGGGCTACCGGAATGGAAAATTTCTTTGGGACATGTGGGGTTTTTCAAGGCCTTGTTATCGCGCTCAGGGTTGTCCGCCATAGGGAGAAAACAAGCAGAGTTGGCTGCTGTTCATAAGGACCTACCGCGATTGGAAGAGATTTTAACCACGGAACGCTTGCCTCGTGGGATGGTCCGCAATATTCTCCAGGTTCCTGAGCGTTGTGGACATCATGAGGTGCTAGAATGGGGAAAAGGTATTGCGGGGAATGATGCGCAATTGCTGAAGCCCTTGTATCGGTTGGAGCAAGTATTTCAGCAATTGGAACTTACCGGTGTGCAGCAGCACGTGCTCTTGGATCTTGGAGAGTTTCGTGGCTTTGATTATTACGATGGGGTGGTGTTCGATGTCTTTACTTCTGCGTTAGGCACTGAAATTGGTGGTGGTGGGCGGTACAATCACCTGGTCGGCCGGTTTGGGCGGGATTTGCCAGCCATTGGGTTTGGTCTTGATTTAGATCGTGTGTTTTCGGCCTTAGAACGTAGTGGTCAAGTTGGGAGCAATGGGACCCCCCCTGTGTTATTGCTGGCTTCTGGGCATCAAGCCAAGGAAGCCTTTTCGTTAGCTCAGGCCTTACGTTCAGCGGGGATAAACGTGATTGAAGAGAGGATGGAACGAACGCACAAGGCTTCACTCACCTGGGCCACACAGGAGGCTCGCCGTCGAGGTCTCTCGCGAGTCATTCTTTGCGAGCCCAAGAAAGGTGGATCGACATCCGCACTTTTATTGAAATTTTTCGAATCTTCCTTAAAGCCCAAGCAAACTCGTGTGGCGCTCCAAGATTTGCCTCAACACTTGCAAGCGGAGAAGCATGACAATTTCTGATATTGCCGGGGTTCGGGTCCCTCCCCAAAATTTAGAGGCGGAGCAATCTGTGCTTGGCGCGATTTTACTCGACAATACGGCCCTCAATCGTTCCATGGAATTCTTGTCGGAAGAGGATTTTTATCGGACTGCGAATCAGATGGTCTATCGCAGTATGGTGGGCTTGTCGGAGCGTAATCAACCGGTTGATCAAATTACGCTCACGGATTATTTGCGAGGCACAGGGGAGTTAGACCAGGTTGGGGGATCTTCGTATATTGCTGAATTAACCCAAATGGTGCCCAGCGCGGCCAATATTCGCTATCACTGCCAAATCGTTCGAGAAAAATCACTGCTTCGTGGATTATTGCGAACCGCCACTGATGTAGTTATGAAAGGGTATGAAGGCACGACCAAAACGGACGAGTTGATGGAATTTGCTGAGCGGGAAATTTTCCGTTTGGCGCAAGGGCATTTGGGCGGAACTTTCGTGCCGGTGAGTAGTATTATTCAGGACAGTGTTGAAATTGTTGACCGACTCTATAGCCGTCAAGAAAAAATAACAGGTGTGCCTACTGGTTTTACGGATTTAGATAATTTACTTGCCGGACTCCAGCCTTCGGATTTAATTATTGTGGCTGGCAGACCGAGTATGGGAAAGACGAGTCTAGCCTTAGGCATGGCTGAACAGGCTGCGCTGAAAGGTAATGCCGTTGTTGGGATCTTCAGTTTGGAAATGTCTCGAGCGCAATTGGTCCTACGCATGCTCAGCTCTCAAGCCCATCTCGATTCTCATGCCGTCCGTACTGGTCAATTAAAAGGGTCTGATTGGGTCGCTTTGACTGAGGCAGCTGGCAGGCTGGAACAGGCAAAAATCTTTATTGATGATTCTGGAAATCTGACTGTTCAGCAAATGCGTGGGAAGGCTCGTCGTCTCAAATCTGAGCATGGACTGGATCTTTTGGTAATTGATTATTTGCAATTGATGGATGGAAAGAGTTCTTCTGAATCTCGGCAACAAGAAATTTCAGATATTTCACGAGCGTTAAAAGCCCTTGCCAAAGAATTAGATATTCCAGTCGTTGCGCTTTCGCAGTTAAGCCGGGCCGTAGAAAATCGAACGGACAAAAGGCCGATGCTCTCAGATCTGCGTGAATCGGGTGCCATTGAACAGGATGCGGATGTGGTAATGTTTATCTATCGAGATGAAGTCTATAACCCTGATTCCGATGACAAAGGCATTGCGAATATCCTTGTTCGTAAGCACAGAAATGGGCCAATTGGGGAAGTGGACTTACAGTTTCATGATCGGTATGCCAAATTTAATGATTTAGATAAAAGACATTTTGGTATAATATAAGAAATGCTGTTCCTTTGAGAGCCTAACGTGACGGATTTTTCGATGCGACAAACTGGTTCGATTCGTTCCAGAAAAACGTTTCCTGTTTGGTGGAGTCGCATTCGAACGTGTGTGTTCAGTGTCCCTCTTTTAATTGTTTCATGTGGCACGGCTCCTCAACTTGGTGTGCATGAGAAAGAATCTTCCTCTCCCGTTCGCGAAACGACTCATCCTCAAGCTTATTATTATTTTCTTCAGGGATCTCTCGCAGAACTCAATAACGATGGTGCCGGGGCGTTGGAGTCCTATCAGGCCGGGTTGACGTTCGACCCGGATTCTATTTTCTTGAAATTCCGTATCGCCAAGCTTCATTTTAGATTAGCGCAGATGTCAGCTGCGGTGGATATGGCAAAGCAAATTCCTGTCGAACGCATAACGTCCGTGGCCATGTTTTTAGAAATGGCGAAGATCTTCTTTGATGGAGGGGAGCATGGTCTGGCACTGCAAGTATTGGCAGAAGGTGAGCGACAATTTCCCTTAGAACAACGATTGTATATTTCTCATGGTACCCTGTTGTTGACAGAAACGGACTTTCAGCAAGCTGGCGCAGTGTTTCGTGATCTCTTGCAACATGTGCCCGAGTCAGCAGAGGCTCATTATTACTTAGGAGTTATTGCCTTAGAAACCAACACCAAGTTGGAAGCGGTTGGGCATTTTGAGCAGGCGATTGCGCTGAATGCGTCTTTTGAGCGTGCATACACTAAATTAGTGGAACTCTTGGAAGAGGAAAATGACTCTCTTCGAGCGATTGAATTGATCGAAACTTTTTTGACCGATGTGAATCCCAATCATCGCGATTTTCGCTTGCGCCTGGTTCGTTTGTATATCGCCCAGCAGAAAGGGGACCAAGCCATTGAGCATTTGGATTACTTACTTCAGCAGAATCCCGGTGACCTTCATGCCCAAGTCCGGAAAGCACAGATTTATGGCGAACAGGGCAATTTTGCTGCGGCCATTGAGGAATTGAATGCGGTGTTACGTGATCGCCCGAATGAATTGCGAGTGAGAGACTTTTTGGGCTTATTGTACGAGGAAATGAAAGATTATGAGCGAGCGATTCAAGCCTATCAAGCCAATATTCAGGTTGATCCCACGTTTTTTGATAGTGTGTTGCACTTGGGTTTTGTGTCGTATCGCTTGAAACAGAATGAAGAGGCTGTATCGTATCTTGATCAAGCCGTGAAGTTGCAACCGAAGCGTCCTGAGCCCTACTTGTTGTTAGGCTTGACGTATTTTCAAATGAAGGACTATCAACAGGCTAAGTCCAGATTGGAAGACGGTATCCAACAGGACCCCGCCAATGCAGAGTTACATTTTAATTTAGGAACGACGTATGACAAGCTGGATCGTTTTGATGCGGTCGTCCAGGAGATGGAGAAGGCCCTAGAGCTGGATCCTGAGCATGCCGATGCGTTGAATTATTTAGGCTATAGTTACGCTGATCGAGGTATTAAGGCCGAAGAAGCCGTGTCTTTGACTCAACGGGCTGTGGCCTTGAAGCCTCATAACGGATATTACGTGGATAGCTTAGCCTGGGCCTTGTATAAAGTTGGGCGAATAGAAGAAGCTTTAGAGATGATACAGCGTGCGGTAGCTTTGGTCCCTGATGATCCTGTGATTTATGAGCATCTTGGTGAAATTTTCCTAATTCGTGAAGAACGTGAAAAGGCCAGGGAGGCATGGATGCACTCTCTTCAGCTAGATTCAACCAACGAAGCACTCAAACAGCGTTTTCGGGAAACTGGCTTTGGGGAGCCTATCCCAACTCTTTCTCAGCATTCTACCTATACTCCGTAATCCGACTCGTTTATTTCTCTATCATCCAGAACGTCTTGCCACCTTTACCTATTGGGTCGCGCCTCAATCCGAGGAGGAGCATGCCGATTTGTTTTTGTCGTCATGGTGTTCCTTAAGATTTGTCAGTTCTTGACGATCAGAAGAGATCGATATTTTGAGTGCGTAATCTTTTCAATTCATTTTTTATTGGTACAATAGTCCTGGTGGCTCTCTGATGGTTGCCGCACATTCGTGTCAGTTAGTGGAATTTTCTAAGGATTAGTTGTGGCAACATCCCCTGGTCTCTTGAGAAAGCCATGTGTATGATGACCGCATGAAGAGGACTGAAGGCAACCATGTGATGGAGGGGCAACCCTCCGTGGAGGTTTTTATATGATGCATCATCGGTATTTACTGCATAATCAAAGGGGGTTCAGTTTGACTGAGCTCATGATCGTCGTGGCGATTATTGGGATTCTGGCTACGATTGCCATTCCCAATTTTTTGCGCTATCAAGCCAAGGCGAAACAGACTGAGGCGAAAAGTAATTTGGTGGCCCTCCATACCTCTGAAATCGCATATTTTGCTGAAAACAATGGGTATATCGATGACTTCAATGCGATCGGTTTTAACGTGAGTGGAGCTTCCCAACGATATTATTATGAATTAGGCAATGCCAGCTTAGGTACTTTGCCTCCTGGGTGCACGGCTTCTACGTTGGATGTTGTGAGTGCTACGGGATTTACGGCAGTGGCGATTGGCAATATTGATGGAGATGCTACCTGTGATGTTTGGACGATTAACGACCAAAAGGTTTTGACTAACGTCACGAATGATGTGTCGTCTTAGATCTGTAGAAGGCTTCTACGGCATAAGCGTACCGCAGCTTAAGAACAATTGGGTTGCTCCCGAATAGGTATCCAGGATAATTATTAGGGGAGAGGTCTCAAGAGGAGAAAAATACGTGGATATACGAGAAAAAATTCAAAATCGGTCGGCAAAAATTGGCGTTGTTGGATTGGGTTATGTGGGTTTACCATTGGCAGTACTTCAGGCAAAAACAGGGTTTCATGTCTTTGGAGTTGATGAGGTCGCTGCCAAAGTTGAGATGGTCAATCAGGCCAAAAATTATATTTTGGATGTGGATGATGCTGAATTACGACTGGTTGTGGATCAAAAGCGATTAGAGGCGACAACCGATTTTTCGGTCTTGCAACAGTGCGATATTATTTTGATTTGTGTGCCAACTCCGTTGACGCGAAATAAAGAACCGGATATTTCGGCTATCGTGAAAGTGCTTGGGCATCTTGCGAATTATGCCCATCCAGACATGCTTGTTGTTTTAGAAAGTACCACTTACCCTGGAACGACAGAAGAAGTCATTTTGCCTGCGTTGACGGCAAAAGGTCTTACCCCAGGCAAAGATCTCTTTGTGGCGTTTTCGCCGGAACGGGTTGATCCAGGAAATGCCAATTTTAAAACGCATAATACTTTTAAGCTGGTCGGGGGTGTGACGGAGGGTTGTCAGGAGGTCTCAAAGCTTTTTTATGAGCAATCTATCGTCAAAGTGTTCCCCCTCAGTTCTCCACGAGTTGCTGAAATGGCCAAGGTGTTTGAGAACGTTTTCCGGTCGGTGAATATTGCGTTGGTGAATGAACTGACCATGTTATGCGAACGGATGAATATTAATGTCTATGAAGTCATTGATGCTGCTGCCACCAAAAACTTTGGATTTATGGCGTTTTACCCTGGTCCGGGAGTGGGGGGGCATTGCATTCCATTGGATCCGTATTATTTGGCGTGGAAGTCCAAGGAATATGATGTACATACTCGGTTCATTGAGTTGGCAGGAGAAATTAATGAAAACATGCCGTATTTTGTGGCGACCAAACTTCAGCGAGTGTTAAACCAAATGGGGAAATGTTTAAAGGGTTCAACCATTTTAGTGCTAGGCGTCACCTATAAAGCGGACATTGAAGACCCTCGAGAATCCCCCGCAACCAAAGTGATGGAACTGCTTCACAAAGAAGGGGCCGATTTGCAGTATGTCGATCCCTATACGCCTTCATTGGTTATTGCGGGGCAGCAATATACCTCTCAAAAAATCACGCCAGAGTTATTACGGCAGAGTGCCTGTGCCTTAATTTTGACGGCACATTCTGCTTTTGATTATGACTTAATTGTGGAGCATGCTCCTGTTGTGTTTGATACAAGGAATGGGACGCGTCAGGTCACACAGCATCGAGAGCGTATTGTCTTGCTGTCGACTTAATTGAAGGTTGGACGATGCGCATAAAGACTAGACGGTAGAGAAAAGACCTGCAAGTTGACAGTCTACGTGTTTTTAGTTATAAGGCCCAGCTTAGACTGGGCTTTTTTTCTGTTTGGTTTGCGTGTTATTAATTAAGTATTTACCAGCCAAAATAAAGAATCATCCTCATTCAGTAAAGATCTAAGGTACATTAATATGAAGTTGCTGAAGCAGTTCATCGTGCGGGTAACGGGAAATTTCTTTGATACTGTGGTGCCAAAGTTGCGGCAGCAGCGTGAGAAGAAGTCGCCGCCTTCGCTAAAACTGATTTCTCATAATTTGCATCCCTTAGTCTCCCCCGATACTTCCACTCAACGCAGTGTCCACCTTGGTCATCTGGATGCCCTGGAATCTGCTCTTCACAAAGGAGAGCAATGGTTGTTGAGCAAGCAGGATCTTGAGCAAGGATTTTGGGTTGAAGAATTAGAAGCTGATACAACGCTGACATCGGAATATGTCATGCTTCGCCGGTTTTTAGGTTTGGTTGATTCGGAACGAGAACGAAAAGCCGCCCGCTATCTCCTCCATACTCAACTTGCTGATGGCGGGTGGCCGATTTTTTCTGGTGGGCCAGCTGATATTAGTGCGACCGTGAAGGCCTATTTCGCCTTGAAATTGGCTGGGGTGTCATCCGATGAGCCATGCATGCAGAGGGCAAAGGATCTTGTTCTTAAGCAAGGCGGGGTGGTTCAAGCCAATGTCTTTACCAAAATTACTTTGGCCTTGTTTGGCCAATATGATTGGCGTGGCATTCCCTGTATGCCAACGGAAATTTTCCTTGCACCCCAATGGTTTTATTTTAATTTGTATGCCGTGTCTTACTGGTCTCGCGCTGTCATTATCCCTCTCCTAATCATTTTCGCGCATCGACCTCTTTGTCCTGTTTCCAAAGAACAAGGGATTGGGGAACTCTTCCTAGAACCTTTAGATACTGTGGACTTTGCGCAGGTGCCGCCGTTGCACCGCGACTCCACATTCCTTAGTTGGCGAAATTTTTTCGTATGGGTTGATGGCCTGCTTCGTCTCTATGAATCCTACCCCATTAAATCGCTGCGGAAGAAAGCCTTGAAAGAGGCTGAACGGTGGATGATTGAGCATATGGATGGAGAGGGAGGTCTGGGAGCCATTTATCCGGCTATGGCCAATTCGATTTTTGCGCTCAGAGCATTAGGGTATTCCACGGATCATCCATTGATTCAAAAAGCCTTGGGTGAAATTGAGGATCTTGAAATCTATTCTAATTCCGGGAATGTGGCGACGCCCAGCATGCTACATCTGCAACCATGTCATTCTCCTGTGTGGGATACGGCTTTAACCATGAATGCCTTGGTTGAAAGTGGGATTGCAGTGGATCATCCTGCCTTCCATCGTGCAGACGCCTGGTTGCGGACCCGCCAGTCACAAAAGGTTGGCGATTGGGTTGTCTCATCTCCTGAAGCAAAGCCCGGTGGCTGGAGTTTTCAATATGAAAATGATTGGTATCCTGATGTTGATGATACTGCGGCCGTCATTATGGCCATGGCGAAAATTCATCAAGCCGAATCACCAGATTTCGATGATGTCCTTCAACGAGGATTTCATTGGGTATTGGCCATGCAAGGGTCGGACGGGGGTTGGGGGGCATACGATAAGGATAATAATAAGCTCATTTTCAATAAAATTCCGTTTGCGGATCATCAGGCCCTCTTAGATCCTAGCACGGCAGATTTAACTGGCCGTTGCTTGGAAATGTTAGGCACGTTGGGATATGACCAGTCACATCAAGCTGTCGGACCTGCCCTCGATTTTTTACGGAGGGAGCAAGAGCCTAATGGAAGTTGGTATGGGCGATGGGGCGTCAATTATATCTATGGGACCTGGTGTGTGCTTTCTGGCCTGAGGGCAATTGGAGTGGATATGACAGCTCCCTGGATTCAAAATGCCGTGATCTGGTTAGAATTGGTTCAGAATTCCGATGGGGGTTGGGGAGAATCCTGCGATTCATATGCAGATACTGAAACCGCTGGCCATGGCGAAAGTACGGCCTCTCAAACAGCATGGGCCATTATGGCGTTGCTTCAGGCAGGGGCTTCGGATTCACTGAGTGTGGTTCGTGGGGTGAATTGGTTGATTCGCCATCAACGTGAAGATGGTGTGTGGGACGAACCTTTTCACACGGGAACAGGATTCCCGAGAGTGTTTTATTTGCGGTATCATGGCTACTTTAAGTACTTCCCCATTTGGGCCTTGGGTATGTATCGGAATGTCAAGATAACCGGAGAGGCCAAAGCCGACCAGTTACGCAAGGCAGCTCAAGCTTCACGACGGCAACGAAGATTAGTGTAGGTCTTGTCCCGAATCGACTTTGTTGTGTGTGAATACATTGGCAGGAGCCGGCTCTGATTAGAATTGCGATCGTGACGGCAACCAGCATAGAATTTCATGCCGTTGCTCGGGCTCTTCAATTTCCTTATCCAGTTTCCCCCCATGGTTGTCGGGCGTTAGCCAGCAATGGAAATGGACTAAATATTCTTCTCATTCAGTCTGGCATTGGCCCTGACAAGGCTCGCCGAGGGGTGCAGCAACTTCTTGCTGATGCCTCATGGGATGTGATGATCTCGGCCGGTTTTGCAGGGGATCTTGATGCGAATCCTATCGGGTCGGTGCTCATCGGGCATGAAGTCTTTTGGGAATCGACCACCACACCGCATAGTCCTTCCACCTCACCACGAATCCTTTGTCATGCTGATTGGGTCAAGACCGCTATGAGTGTTAACTGGAGTGGACAAGGCTCTTTACATACCGGAAGCGTTGTGAGCGTGGATCGTGTGCTCACTCATTCGGTTGATAAACATAAATTGAAAGCCTCCACAGGTGCCATAGGTGTTGATATGGAAAGTGCGGCCATTGGGGAAGTCGCTCAGGGGCATGGGCTACCATTTCTGATTGTTCGGACGATTTCTGATGGCGTCAACGAGGATTTGCCGGTAGACTTTAATCTCTTTCTTAAGCCATCCGGATGGCTTTCTGGAATGATGCACATCATGCTGGCCCCGAGGTCTTGGAAAGGCTTCCTTGATCTCTATCGGCATTCCAAGCAAGCGTCGTTGCAACTGACACGATTTTTTGAGGGATTTTTCGTTGCTGTTTCGAAAATGCCAACGTCGCCAACTTATTTATCTATAAAGTCTTAACCTATGAATTTCATTCAAGGCATTGGGGTTCGGGTCATTGCACAGATCGAAGAAATGGGGGCCATGCTTCTGTTCTTATTGCGATCCTTTGGCTGGTTGCTTCGACCGCCATTGCGGTTCTTTCAGATCGTTAAGCAAATGCATTTTGTTGGGTTTAAGTCCGTATTTGTTGTGATTTTAACGGCGCTTTTTACGGGGATGGTCTTAGCTCTTCAAGGGTATTATTCATTGAGGAAATTTGGATCAGAAGGTCTTCTGGGTTCTGCTGTGGCGCTGAGTATGATTCGTGAGTTGGGTCCTGTACTGGCTTCCCTGATGGTGACGGCTCGTGCGGGATCGGCGATGACTGCGGAAATTGGCATCATGCGAATTACGGAGCAAATTGACGCGTTGGAAACGATGGCTATCAATTCCCTGCAGTATTTAATAACTCCCAAAATGGTGGCCTCATTGATTTCTGTCCCATTCTTGGTTGCAATTTTTGATGTGGTTGGAATTGGAGGAGGCTATGTTGTGGGCGTGAAGTTATTGGGAGTCAGCGGGGGGTCCTATTGGAGTTCGATTGAGTCTGCGGTGGAATGGAAGGATGTGTATGGGGGAATGTTGAAGTCGGTAAGTTTTGGCCTTATCGTCAGCTGGGTCTGTTGTTATAAGGGGTATTATACGAAAATGAGCGCTGAAGGATTAGGCAAAGCTACAACGGAGTCCGTCGTGTTGGCATCAGTCCTCATTTTAGTCTGGGATTATTTTTTAACATCGATCCTTTTGTAGGAATAGACATGGCTGTAATGGAGTCATCAATAAGTATTCAGTTAAAAGGAGTGGAAAAGACGCTGGGAGGGCAGCCGGTGCTCAGAGGTGTGAATTTGGCTATCCCGAAAGGTGACCTCACCACAATTATTGGTCCAAGTGGAGAAGGCAAAAGTGTGCTGCTCAAGCACATGATTGGGTTAATGAAACCGGACCGGGGGCAGGTGTTGGTGGACGGGGTGAATATTGCGCAAATTCATGATCGGGCATTGAATGAGATTCGCAAAAAATTTTCGATGTTGTTTCAGTCCGCTGCGCTGTTTGATTCCATGAATGTCTTTGATAATGTCGCCTTTCCTTTGAGAGAGAAGCATTTGGCTTCTGAGTCTGATATACAACGAAATGTGCCTGATATGTTAGAGCGCGTGGGATTGGGAAAAATGGGGCATAAGTTCCCTGCTGAGCTGAGTGGTGGGATGAAAAAACGAGCGGGGTTAGCACGGGCGTTGGTGATGGGGCCTGAAATTATTTTATTTGATGAGCCCACAACGGGCTTAGACCCTTTGATGGCCCATGCCATTCATGACTTGATTCTCTCCATGCATAAAACCTTTGGGTTCACAGGAATCATGGTTAGTCATGAAATCCCAGAAATTTTCCCTATCTCTGATTGGGTCGCCATGCTAAAGAACGGTAAGATTTTGGCCATGGAACGTTCAGCCCAATTCCAACGTTTGACTGATCCTTTCGTGCAGGAGTTTATTGCAGTTCCCCAAGCCGCAGGGGCGACGTCATAAACGCGTCGCGCTGAATCAATGCGGTTTCATCGTTTGACATGTCTCACAAGGAGGATGGCATGAGCCAGGAATTTTTTTATCAGGGGATGGCTTGAATGGAGCGCGGAAAACTTGAATTCGTCGTTGGGTTGTTTGTGTTGGTCGGGATTCTCTGTATGGGGTATCTTGCCATTAAATTAGGAAAGCTGGAGTTAGTGGGAGGAGATTATTATGAACTTAAGGCTGACTTCTCTTCCACGTCCGGGTTAAAGAAAGGCGCGTCGGTAGAAATCGCCGGCGTCGAAGTTGGGCGAGTAAGAGAGATCACGCTCAACGAGGATCAAGCGCAAGTGGTTTTAGCCATCCAAGATGGGATTCCGATATACAATGATGCCATTGCGTCAATCAAAACTCGTGGGATTATTGGGGAAAAATTCATGGGGCTGTCTCCTGGAGGGTCAGGTGATGTTTTGCCCAATGGTGGGACGATTGTTGATACGGAGTCTGGGATAGATTTGGAGCAGGTTATTAGTCAATTTATTCATGGCAACGTCGAATAATTATTCTTATTGAAGCCAGGCGGAGGAGCTATGACAAGGATTTGGTACTTGTTCTCTGAAATGATCAGCAGGGATCTATCTCGGTCGAGCCGGCTGATCCGAGGGGCTACTTGCACTCGACTATTGATGGTGTTGGCTTGGGTTACGGTTTCTCTCTTGTCTTTCTCGCTGGTATGGGGGGAAGGGACGCCTACTCAGGCCGTAAAAGAGACGATCGATGAGGTGTTAGCCGTGCTTGGAGATCAAGCGTTGAAAGATTCTACACGAGAGACCGAACGTCGGGAGAAATTAGAAGCCATTATCGGACAGCGGTTTGATTATGAAGAGATGGCCAAGCGTACCCTCGCGGCTGAATGGAAAAAAATTAGTGTCGAAAAACAACAAGAATTTGTGGCATTGTTTCAGCAGTTTTTGTCCAAATCCTATGCGGGGAATATCGATGGATATTCCGGTGAGCAGGTGGAGTATCTGAAGGAACGGTTGAAAGGAGACTTTGCCGAAGTTCAGACAAAAGTGGTGTCGCCGAAGGTAGAGATTCCCCTGGATTATCGTCTCCTCAAAAAGGATGAAAAATGGGGCGTCTATGATGTGATTATTGACGGCGTGAGTTTAACCAAAAATTATCGTGGCCAATTTTCACGGATCATTAAATCCTCCTCCTTCGATGGCCTCCTCGACAAACTTCGTTCAAAGACTGATCTCGCCGAATCATCTTAGGGATTCAACGTGATGATGCCTTTCCGTGTGTCGTGCCTGGCGGCAATGGTCTGCCTGGCTTTAACGGGAGGTATCATTCCTTCCTCCGTTTGCGCCGAAAAATCGGTTTTTGCGGTTCCAGCCATTTCGACTTCCAAGAATGATGGGCAGGATTTTGGGATTATTGTTCCCGTGTTGGACTCAGATGAGGAGGGTAATCTTCGTTCTCTCCTGGCTCCTATGCTGGTCCATAACTCATTCTTGGGGGTGAGGGGGACGGTGAACTATTTTCGGTACTGGTCGGGAGGCAGGCAATTAGAGACGGTCGGTTCTTACACGGATGAAATAGAACGGAAATTGAAATTTCGATTCCAGGATCCGGGGTTTATTGAAGGGCTGTTCTTTGTCGACATCGGAGCTCAATTTTTTAAAAACGCCACGAAGCGGTATTTTGGATTAGGACAAACAACCCCGGAGGACCATGAAACCAACTATACGGGCCGGGAAATTGAAGTGCATTGGAATTTTGGGATTCATCTGAACGATGTGACCCGGTTGTCGGTTAATCAGCGATTTCGTGATGTGGAGATTCAAAGGGGAGGGGTTGAGGATGAACCCTTTTCTAAAAATCGTTTTCCCGACGATCCAGGAATGGATGGGGCCACCATTCTCGCCCATCGCTTGGTGTTCCAGTATGATTCCCGTGATAATCTCGAGAGTCCAACCGCCGGGACTCGATTCGAAGCTTTTGCAGAATTAGCTCAGAACTTTGACCGTCGGAATATTGATGATCAATTGTATTTTCGGTATGGATTTGATGCCAGAAAACTGTTTCCGAGCCCTTCCAAGCGGTATATTTTTGTGGCGCGGGCCATGTTGCAATTAAGTTTTGGCGATGGGATCCCGTTCTTTGAGCAAAGTTCGTTAGGTGGTGAGAACAATCTTCGAGGATTTGGAAGAGATCGATTTATTGATAAACATATGGTGGCTGTGAATGTTGAGGAGCGCATGCATTTGATGGCCATGAAAATGTTCAATGTGACCATTGAGTTGGAAATGGTCCCATTTGTAGATATGGGAAGGACCTACAAGGATTTTGAGTACCGACAATTTAACGAATGGGAAGTGACTCCTGGTGTGGGGTTTCGAGGAATTGTGCGGCCAAATTTAGTCAGCCGGGTAGATTGGGGATATAGTAGGGAAGGCGGAGCAGTTTTTGCTGGGTTGAGTTATCCCTTTTAACGGATCCTCATGATACCTCTCAGAAGTGTAGGTGGATGGATTGTGGTGCTTTTTTCTTCTCTTGTGTGGGCAGGCGGTGAAGGAGTTACTGACGATCAAGCTCCCTTGGCGCTACAACAAGAGCTTCAAGTTTTGGTGCCTTCCGGTGCAGATCAATCGGACGATTCTCCTCAATTGTTTCATTTAGCCAGTATATATTTATATTTAGGTTATGGGGGTACATCGATCCGGAGAAAAAGTTAGCGTCTTTTCAAAAGGGAGCCAGCATTGCCCTAAAAGCGTTGGAGCAAGAAGAAACTTCAGCAGATGCTCATTTCCAATCTTGGTCAAACAGTCCCGTTGCAAGGCTTGGTCGCAACGGGACTAAACCTACCGACGCTAAAAGCCCATGCGAATTGAGTCTTAGAGCTTGATGAGAAACAGGCCCTTGCTCATCATATGTTAGGGCTAATGTATGAGGAATTACCCTGGTTTTTAAGAGGCGATCAAGAGCCTGCTGGTGAACACTTCCTAAAAGCCATCTCTCTTGATGATCACTATGCTCCTGCCCGATTGGATCTTGGAAAGTGGTATGTGAAGCATGGGCGTCCTCAGGAGGTGGAAAAGGAATTCATCAAAGTACTTGAAATGCCTCCCCTCAAGAAACGATGGATTTGGGAACGAATTCATCGACCCCAAGCGAAAATTTTGTTGAGACAGATAGCTGTTGCTGAATCCCCTGGCTCTCCCGGGTGGAAAAATCAGGGGATAGACCAGATACAGTTTTTCCCAATCTGTAAAGATAGAAGGGTAGTGGAAAGATGACGGGTTTTCTGTTCAGGATTTCCACCTGTTGTATCTCTCACAATGAGTGGCTAATGATAAATACTTTTCATCATGAGTATTGGCAAGGAGCCATGGGCGAGAAATACCCATGAATCAAGTAATGGTATTCAGGTTTCACGTCCCGGGTACTCGGGGCAATTCCCCTTTTTATAGTGGGACACCGTCCTGAGAAGGCAAGCGTAATTTGTAGGTATGGGAACAATGATGACATCGTCGAGAATGTCTTTAGCCCTGTGTCCTGCATCACAAATCGTGGAATAGTTATGGCCCCTTCATCATCCGATTGGTTATCTAGAGTACTTGGTCGAGTTGCGGACTTTGTGAAGCACAAGGCCTGGTGGATTTTGGCTTTGGCGACTTCTGCGACAGTCATTTCTCTTTCCTATGCCTTCATGTACCTGGGTATCAATACGAACACGACCGAAATGCTTGCGGCCGATGTTCCTTTTCAAGAGGCGCGCGAACATTACAAGAAGACTTTTCCGCAGAATGCGGATTCGATCATTCTGGTCGTGGAGGCGAATACTCCAGATATGGCCTATGCAGCCGTTAACATTCTTGATGGCAGATTAAGAAGGGAGCCAGCACACATCAAGTCGGTTTACACGCCATTCGGAGGATCGTTTTTCGAAAACAATGCCCTTCTGTACCTTGATCTTCAGGACCTCAAACAGCTGGCAGAATCAGTTGCGGAATCTAAACCCTTTATTGGCGAATTGATGCGTAATAGGAATCTCCATGGTCTGTTCACCATGTTGAGTGAGAGTTACCAGACAACGCATTGGGTGAATGAATCTCTCCTCGACTCACTTTTCAGGAGAATGGCAGAAAGCATGCAGTCCAGCTTAGCTGGCCTGGATTATGTCCTTGCCTGGCACTCCGTTATTTTGAAGCAGGACCTCAAAGATTCCCGGACGCGGAGATTCATTCTTGTGCAGCCCAAACTGGATTATCAAAAATTACTTCCAGCTGAAACAGCACTTCGGGCCATTCGCCGGATCATCCAAGAGTCGGCGGTGCTCACCATTCCCGGAGTTCGGGCTCGTGTAACCGGTGAAGTGGCGCTGGCACATGAAGAGCTTCAAGTGGTCAGCCAGCTTGCAGGGATTGCCTCGATCCTTGCGCTTGCCATGGTCTGCTTCATTCTGACGCTCGCTTTCCACTCATGGCGTTTGATGGTCGTCACATTACTCACCTTATTGGTCGGGCTCTCGTTGAGCGCAGGGTTTGCCACGGTGGCCGTGGGACAACTCAATATTCTGTCCTTAGCGTTTGCCGTGCTCTTTATCGGGCTTGCGGTCGATTATGCGATCCATCTGTGCCTCCGGTATCAGGAGCTTCTTGGATTGGGGAACGAGCCTTTTCCGGCAATGAGAACGAGTCTGCAGGAAGTTGGCCCTGCGTTATTGTTGTGTGCAGTGACCACAGGGCTTGGTTTCTACACCTTTGTCCCTACAACTTACGCTGGGATGTCAGAGTTGGGTTTGATTTCGGGGACGAGTATGTTCATCGGGCTTGTCGTTTCACTCACGGTACTACCAGCAATTTTATTGGTGTTCCCACTCTCGAAAAAGGATTATCGGCTCCCTCCCGCAGATCAGGGCTTGAAGGCTGTTTATCAATTCCCCATCCATCATGGAAAAGCCATTCGGTGGGGTACAGTTGTTATTTTGCTTGGCGCTTCGTTCCTACTACCCCAGGCCTCCTTTGATTGGAATCCTCACAATTTACGGGATCCGCATGTTGAATCAGTTCAAACGTTGGATGATCTTCTTGAAGACAAAAACGGAGCAACCTGGAGTCTTACCCTTTTGCCTAGTGAGGACAAGGTCGCCGACTATGTCTCTAGGCTTGGAGCCCTGGAATCGGTTGATAAAACTTTGACGATTCATGATTTCATTCCCAATCAGGGAATCGAAAAATTGGCAATGCTTGGGAAGATTGCTGATGTGGTGTTTCCTCGCAGATACGATTCCGGAGTCCCGCCTTCTTCTCGAGACCAGGATTCCTCCATAACAGCAATACGATCTTTTCTGACGCTACTGGATGATCATATTCAAAAGGCAGAGTTGAGCGAGGATGATCATCCTGCCGTCCGACTGAGAGCCGTGATGAGAGACCTGATCGTGAGGTTCGATAATAGTGATCAGGATTCGCAAATGGATCTTCTTGATCGATTGGACAACAGTTTGTTGGGATCCATGCCGACTGAGCCTTTAAACCTCCGTGCCATCAAGCAGAAAGGGCTTATCACTCAGGAGGATTTGCCGCAGGAATTGCTTGAACGATGGGTGGGCAAAGATGGAAGCTACCGTCTAGAAGTGTATCCACAGAAGGACTTAAGGAATGCAGCAGCGTTGGAACAGTTTGTTAACGACGTTCAAAGCATTGTCCCAGAGGTAACGGGCTTACCCGTGATCTACATGGATGGAGGCAATGAGGTGGCTGGAGCCTTCAGACAGGCCTTTATCTCGGCGCTGCTGGTGATTGTCGTCATTTTGGCCATCGTCCTTCGAAATATTTGGGATGTTCTGTTGGTGATTCTCCCGTTGGGGCTAGCAGCGATATGCCTGGTAGGGTATACCGTCATCTTTAGCCTGCCGTTTAACTATGCCAATGTCATTGCTCTTCCTTTAATTTTTGGTCTTGGCGCGGATAGTGGTATTCATATTGTTGAACGAATGCGGAGAAGGCCGGCAGAATGTGAAGCGTTTCTGAGGTCAGGGACCATACGAGGAGTGTTCTTCAGCAGTCTGACAACCATGGTAAGTTTCAGTAATCTCGCCTATACGCCCCATGTTGGCATAGCCAGCATGGGGCAGCTGTTGACCCTGGGTGTCTTATTGACATTGATTGGCTCTTTGGTAGTCTTGCCGGCCTTTCTCTATCGCGGGCACGATGAGGGGCAGGCAAAAGAAAGTGAGTAGGTTCATAAGATTAGCAGAGCCTAACATGTTAATCTGGAACATGGTGTATTTTCCCCCCTCTGAGAAAGAGACCTAGTTTGTCCCAATCTTCAACGCTCGTAGCTCCGCAGGTTACCGTTCGGACATTCCAGCCAATGAATGTTCGCCGGATACTCTGTGTGTTCCCCGCCTATAGTAAGGCCTTTGGTACCTTTGATCACGCGTTTCCCCTGATGGGGCCTGTGAAGGCCTTTATGCCGCCACAGGGAATCCTCCTCATCGCAGCGCTGGTACCTCGAAAGTGGGAAGTCCGGTTTATCGATGAAAACATTCGTCCGGTGTTGGGAAGCGAGTTTGCCTGGGCTGACGCCGTCCTGGTGTCGGGCATGCATATTCAA